>NZ_MDJR01000002.1 GCF_001730685.1 Caloranaerobacter ferrireducens
CGCGGGTTCGAATCCCGTCTTCCGCTCCATAAAAAAAGTTGGCTAAAAAGCCAACTTTTTTTCATTTCTAATCAAATTAAATTCTACCTTTGTTTCACCGACTATTTCTTGCTTATGATTCTTGATTCTTAAAACATAGTATTTTTCAAGTTGCTTTAGTTCTTCATTTGTTATAATATCTAACTGTTTTAACGTTTCTAATACTACTGCTGGCATGAGTTTTGAATTCCCATCTTCGATTTTAAATGTTATTCCTATTCCTTTATTTTTTAATCCAATCGCATAGTAAGCAGAAGCTCCTGATTTAGCAAATAGCCTGTCTCCACAAACTTTCATCAAATCAGTACAAATTCTGTTTGTTCCTCCTACCATTTCAGGATACTGAGTCATTGCATTTATAATTTTTCTAACAACATTTTCTCTAGCAGAATCAAAAATTTCAGGTTTAGATAATCTGGCAAAGCCATGAGCAAATTTATATAATGGCATAGCATGAACAGGAACACCACATCCATCTATAGCTGTTATTATCTTATCTTCATCATATTCACATATTTCAGCTATAGTTTTCATTATTCTTTTTTGTACAGGATGTTCAGGTTTAAAATATGAATCTAAATCTTCTCCATAGTATTTAGCTGTGATAAGCATACCAGCATGCTTGCCTGAACAATTGCAATGTATATTTTCTGGTTTTAATCCTTTGCTTTTCAATTCTTCTGCAGCATAATCAGCTAAAGGATAGTGTGAACCACATTGAAGATATTCTTCATTTAAACCTGCTTTTTTTAAAATACTTCTCACAGTATTGACATGAAAACTTTCACCGCTGTGAGATGCACAAAATATAGCTATTTCCTTATCTGTTATTCCATATTCTTTGACTGCACCACTTTCTAAAACAGGTATAGCTTGTATAGGTTTAGCAGACGAACGAGCAAATGTTACTCTTTTAGGGTCACCGTAATAGTAAAGTATTTTTCCTGTATAATCAACTACTGCAATATGACCTATATGAGTAAGGTCTACTATATTCCCCCTATAAGTTTTTGCTATTATTGACATTTGTAGCCCCCCTTTATATATCCAATATACTTTAATTGTATCACATTTATTTTGTGTTTTGCTTTTTTTATAATCCATAGGAAATTATTATACCTCGTTAATTGTGGATAATTTTGCATATAATTTCCGTAATGGATATAGGCAAAATCTTCCTCAATTTATTTGAATCGAAGATTTTGTTCTAATATATTTGCATAAATATGGTTAATATATTATTGTAATATCACTTGGTTTTTTGTAAAATATTATTTGTTAATAGATTTAAATATTTACCATTTAACATTTAAAATTTAAAATTGATTTCCTGCGCCCTTAGCTCAGTTGGATAGAGTCGCTGACTTCGAATCAGTTGGTCGGGGGTTCGAGTCCCTCAGGGCGCACCAGAAGTGGTAGAAACCTGATAAAATCAGGTTTCTTTTGATTTTAATATTTAAATCAGTCCATCTGATTTTTTAAGGTAAAATTACTAATCAGATGGACTGATTTTTTTTGATTTTTAAATGGAAAGATTGCAGAAAGGGGGGTTAGTAGTGAGAATAAAAATGTCCAAAAATGAAGAAAACAGAAAAAAGACTTTGGAAGAGGGATTTAAAGAATTTTATAGATATTGCAGAGTTAAAAATTTGTCAGAGGCAACACTAGATTATTATGAAGAGTGTTATAGAGTGTTTACTGAATTTTTTCCTAGTGATAATAGAATTGAAGTTATTTCACAAAAAGTAATATATGATTATATAATCTATCTGCAAAATCAGACAAACTGTAATTCGATATCAATAAATACTCGTTTACGAGGTCTACGAGTAATTTTATATTATTTTATGAAATTAGGTTATTTAGATGAATTTAAGATTAAATTAATTAAATCAGAAAAAAAGGTTAAAGAAACATATTCTGATAAAGAATTGGAACTTTTGTTAAAAAAGCCAAATATGAATAGTTGTAGTTTTGCAGAGTATAGAAATTGGGTTATTATAAATTATTTACTAGGTACTGGGAATAGATTGTCAACAGTAGTAAACTTAAAAATTAAAGATATAGATTTTGAAAATGGATTAATAAAAATTGAAAAAAGTAAAAATAGAAGGCAACAAGTTATTCCTCTTTCAAAGACTTTAGAAAGAATTCTATTAGAATATATTAAAATTAGAAGAGGAGAACCAGATGATTATTTATTTTGTAATATTTATGGACAAAAATTAACTACTAATGCACTTTCAACAGCAATAAGAAAATATAATCAAAAAAGAGGTGTTATGAAAACATCTATACATTTGTTTAGGCATACTTTTGCGAAAAAATGGATATTAGCAGGAGGAGATATATTTAGACTACAGAAAATTCTTAATCATAAGTCTTTAGATATTGTGAAAGAGTATGTTAATATGTTTACGGATGATTTGCAGGATAAATTTGAAAAATTCAATGCATTAGAGCAAATCAAGGGGAATAGTCGAAATAAAATTAAAATAAGATAATATAATATAATTTAAATTTATCTGGTATAGCAAAATGCTTACAATAAAAACGATTTTTGAAATAAATTCATTTTAAATATAAAAATTAGTAATATTATATTTGTGCTAAAATAATGTTTTTTAAGTAATAAAGAAAAAAATAACATTCGAGAGAAACTTAAAAAAGTAGGGAGAGGTTTATACATGTATAGATTGTATTGTCAAAACTTAAAAAATTATTTAGAGATAAATAAAGCAGGAAATTTTAATGAATTTAGATTAAGAATTACAAGGCCTTTATTATTTTTAGCAGATGTAGAAAAATACAAGAAACTAAAAAAAGAGGATGTTTTGTATAAAGAAGTAAATAATTTGGTATATGAAATAAATAAAAATAAATATATACGTTTTGATACATTTTCTTGGGAACTTTGGGCTTTAGATTTTAGAAGTGAAAAAGATGATTCTTTTCCAAAAGAAATTGTTGATGAACAGTTAAAATTAATAAATTTACTTTTAGGAATACAATATTGGATATAAAATTTAATTTTAAAAAGGAATTTATTCATCAAAACAAAGGGACAAAGAGTTGAAATTGGAGATATATGAGTAGTTTAAAGTAAAAGAATATTAAATTGTTGATATTAACGAAGAGATAATTGTATATCATAATAAGAATGAGAGATACATGTCTTGAGATATTTATAATAGGAATATGAATATAAGAAGAAAGTATATAAGAGGACAAGGGTGATTGAAATGAAACAAAACTCTGAAAGAGTTACTGCTGTACCAGACTTTATACAAGAATTATCTAAAGAAATTGGAAAATATAAAAAAGGGAATAAAGAATTTAAATCTTTGGTAAATTTATTCAAACAATGAGAAGAATCGGTTGATAAAAAAGATAAAACAACATATGAAATAAAGAAGGCATTAGCAGTAAAATGTTATAAAAATAAAAAATTATCTTTAGGTCAATGTGCGAAATTAGCAGAAATGAGTGAGTCAGATTTTATTAAATATTTAGGGAAACAGAAGATCTCTATATTTAATTTTGATTCAGAAAAGGAATTGTTAGAAGATATTAAAAATGCATAGTATAATTCGTTTATATTAGGAGAATGAAAAGCAAGTAGAAATCTATTGTATTTCACAGTTGAAAATTATCAAGCAAATAAATAACAAACATAGAATCTATTATTAGTAAACAAACATGGAGTCCTTACAGGTATGGTATATATGCCTTGTCAGTAAACTAGTAAACAAAAGGCTTAACCATTTTCAATAGGTTACCATACCTGCTTTTCCATGTGAATTCTACTGGAATTAAAATAATGGTACTTTTTCTTGAAATAGGGGAATTTTGAACTAATTTAAATACTAACACTGAAAAAATATTTAATTTATTAGAAAAAATGTATGTTGAAATACAAGAAATGAAAAAATATGGCTATAAAACAAGACATAGCAAGAGTTAAACAAAAATAGTGAAATTCGAAAACAAAATGGATAAAACTCATAAAGCCCTTTATGATGGATATAAACAAAGTATTGAAAAAATAACAGAAATAGAAGAAAAACTAGATAAATTAGCATATAAAGTTGAAAATCAAGAAATAACATTAAAAGTTTTAAAGTCAGTAAAGTAAGTATAGTACGAAGATATACCTCTCTATGAATCTGAAATTACCAATTACAAGTTTAATTGTATTATACAAATTTTTTATCTAAAATCAAGAATTTTTAAAAGGATTTTAAAAGAAATTTAAGTGTTAAGGAGTAGGTGGTAAGTAATAAGTGACAAATAATAAGTGTTAAGTATTAAGGAATAATTGTTAGGTTTGATTTTTATTTTGTCGCTTTAAAATCAGTTGAAAGTATTGAAAAAATACAGTAAAACTGTGATTTTACTATATAACATATATTATATTATATATTATATATAGTATTAAGTAATTAAATGTTAAGTAGTTAAGTGTTAAGGAAGAAATAATTAAAAAATAAATTTAAAAAATATAAAGTTAAAAAACAAAAACAAAGGACCTACACTTATAAAAGTGTAAGCCCTTTGTTTAGCATAAAGATTGCGAAACTAAATTGACCGAAACTAAATTAAGCGAAACTAAAATTAATCGAAATTAAATTATATCGAACCATAAATCTATAGTAATATTATATACTCTTAAATTTTGTATGTCAATATTAAATTTATTTGTATTTCTAGTAATATAATATGTAAAACTTTTTAAAATTATACTGCTTTTTCATTCATTTTAATTACATTTTCGTTATTTTTACTATTTAAAATGTAGCCTTCTATATTTTTATCATTTAAAACTCTTGAAACTTTCTTTATATATTCATTTTCTTCTAAATATTGTATAACATTTGATGCTAAGTTATGTGACATAAATAATTTTTCTTGAAGTTCTTGATTTAACCATTTACCACCTAATAACTTATTATTATTTTTGGGATTATTATACCATTGATTAATTATATTTATAACATCATCTAACCAATATTCTGGTTTTTTCCTTTCTAAAGAGATATTAAAAATTGTTAATATATCTTCACTTAAATGAGCATAGTTTGTAATATTTTGATATTGTGATCTATTTTCATCAATATAATATAAATGAACTTTTTTTCCTTTATACATCATTCTACTCATTATTGGTATCATATCACTATCAGCAGTTACGAATACATAAGTATCAATATTTTCATTTTTATAATAAGTTTCTATTGCATCTATTGATAATTCGATATCAGATGCATTTTTTCGATATTTTTCTTCTCTACCATTTCCATATACATTTCTAATTTGAACTCTTTTTTCTTGTAATGATTTTAATTTTATTCCATTTACTTGATCAAAATCAGCATATGCTCTCATAGTTCTTATTCTATCTTTTTCATAAATATCATTTAACATTTTAAATATACAATAGTTTTCGTCATTTAAATTAATTGCAAAATCTCTTAGCCCATAATAAATATTATCAAAATCAACAAATATTCCTACATTTTGAACATTTTGCTCTTTTACTTTTTCTTTTATTTCAATTATTTTTTCATTAGTCATTATAAATGATTCCCCCTTATACTTTAACATTTTTTATCTATTATACACTTTGTAATAATAAAGATTTTTCAAAGAATATGATTGTATTAATAGTAACTATTTTTATATTTACTTCTATAAATTTTAATTTACGATGTTTAATTAAACTTTTACTGTATTCTTTTATTACTTTTTTTAATTTTTTAATAACTTATTTTTATATCCATTTTAATATTTAAAATATATAAATACTTATTTACATACATATAGTGTACCATATTGTGGAATTAAGTTCAAAAATACTATATATAAAAATTTTTGTAAAAATAGATATAATTTTTAAAACGTTTTAATTAATTAAAAATGTTATCTCTTAATAAATGTTTTTAATATTTTGTATTGTGTTTTCATTAAATAATTAAACAATTTACCAATACATATAATCACTTTTACATAAAATCTTACGAGAAATTTTAGTTTTTATTAAAAATATATAACATCTTAATTATCTTAATTAAGGAATAAGAAATAAGGAATAAGAACTAAAAAATAAAAAACAAAACTTAAATTTTAAGCCGAATTTCTTAAATCTTATTCCAGGTATTTTTCTGTAATATCGCAAATATCATTTATTAAATCTCGTGCTTTCTGATAAACTTTTAAATTCCTGAAATCTCTGACATTTAGTATTGCAACATCTATACTCATAGAATCATCCTTTCTTATATATTTTTTATACATTATATATACAAAAATTTTGATTTCAAAAAATGAAGTAAAAAAATTAATGTATTTGCTAATTATTTTTGGAATATTCATTCTTGATGTTTAAAAATAAGATATGTTTAAGTAAACACAAAAGATTTAGAGATATAACTAAAAATATAGCAACTACTTTTTTACTAAGTAGTTGCTATAATATAAAGACATTTAATTTGTATGAAATAGATTCAATATATACATATCTATATTAGTTAAATCTATAACCTCATATTTGTTCTCTTTTAACATTTTGTATATTAAACCGTTATTATTTGAAAAATCCTTTAATAAATAACCTTTCTTTTCAAAGAAATCTTCTAAACATATTTCTTTCGAAAATATCTTTTTAAATAAATACCATTGGATTATGAGTTTTTTAGTTGTTATTTTGTTTGCTGTTGTTGTAATAAAATGAATTTCATTGTTTTTGCCTATAACTACTTCAAATTTAAATACTTTCATAACAGACCTCCTTATGTCTATTCGGTTCAGTCATAATATACAAAGATATAAGTGTTTTCAAGTAAAAATAAAATTATAAAAAAACTATTGCATTAATTTATATTTTGTTATATACTTTGAATGTAAAATTAAATAAGAAAATTAAAACTGATGTTTTAGAAATTATTAGAATTATAGACCCACTATAAGTGTGTCTATTTGTAAATTCTAATATTTCTAAGGCATCAGTTTTTTTGTTGCCTAGAAAATGTACCTTGGCAACTTAATAAGGAAGATCTGCAGCGACTGCAGGTGTAAAGAGAAGTGGCATTATTGCAGATCTTAGGTAGTGATTTAATGAATTAGTCATAGTGAAATATAAAAGATAAGGAGGATTTTAATAATGATAAAATTAGCAAATAAAGTACTAAATATCATAAAAAGAAAGAGAGATAAAATTTTTTCAATTGATAAAGCAATTATGGTTTATCATTGCACAAATTCTATAGTTAAAAGATATCTGCTAATAAGGGAATTTAATATCAGCCATTTGGATAGAGAAAACATAAAATATAATTTGGAGCAATATTTTTCAGAAAATGGATTTAATAAGTATGTTAAAAATATCGCTTTAAGTTATAATTCAATAAACGAAATACTGATAATAAATATTGATTTTCAAAGTATCTTTTTTAATAATGAGTTTAAACTAACATATGATATAAAAGATATGAGAACAAATTATGGTAAAAATCAAAATGAATTAGATATTATTATTCTAGAAAAAGACGGCAGGTTAAGATATACTGGAGAATTACAATGCATTATAAGAAATACAGCACAAAAATTAGAATGTATAGAAGGATATCATAATAAATACGAGAGTAATTATTACGATAGTAAAGTATATTATAGTGGAGAAATGAAGGATGGGCTGCCACATGGAAAAGGTAAACTTTATTGGGAAGATGGTACTCTGTTGTATGAGGGAGAATTTAAAGAAGGAGAAGTTACAGGGGTTGGCAAATCATATTTTTTAACAGGAGGGGTATCGCAAATAGGCAACTGGAAAAATGGAATATTGGATGGAAAAGTAGTTACTTACTATGAAAATGGACAAATTTGTTATGATGGTTATTATAAAGATGGTATGCCTCACGGATATGGGATATCATATTATGAAGATGGAAGTCTTGAATATGACGGAGAATGGGACGAAGGATATGCTATTGATGGAAAAATATTTCGTTTAGAAGATGGAACTAAAGTTAGATATATTGATGATAAATTATATGTAGTTGATGATGAAGGAAAGCCTATTAGACAAGTAAAAGAAGATGAATAAAAATATTGTATGAAGTAAAAGAGTCGCAATGATTTAATTATTAAAAATTATTGTGACTCTTTTTTATTTAAGCCTATTCATAAAAAATTAAGTATAAAAATAAAAAAAGACTTGAAATTATAAAATAAGGTTCTATAAAATTCGCAACAAGCAAAGGACAGTTAAAAAGTAAATGAAGGAATTTTAAAATACTAATATTTCAAAAAAAAGGAGGAATTATCATGAACAATCAGATATTAATAAGTATAGATCATGGGAATAAGAATATGAAAATATTAGGAGAAAATGGTGAAAATGTGTGTTTTTCTTCTGGATATGTGGAATCTAGTGTAGAACCAATATCTGTGGACAACTTACTTTGTTACTGTAATAAATATTATTCAATCGGAAATAGCAGGTTTTCTGTTATTTTTGATAAAAGTACAAACGAAAAGTTTTTTATTTTAAGTTTAGCAGGAATTGCAAGTGTATTAAATCATTATCAAATTAAAAATGCAAATGTAATGTTAACAGTTGGGCTGCCAATAGTAAGTTTTGGTAATTTGAAGAAAAAATTTCAGCAGTATTTTGTACGAGATAATGTACAGTTTAGTTTTAATGGACAAGATTATAAAATATCTATTAAAAATTGTTTTGTCTTCCCTCAAGGGTACTCTGCTTTCCTTACAGTCTTTAAAGATTTTAAAGATGTACAAGTTGTATGCTGCGATATAGGAGGTTATACAGCAGACATTTTTACAGTAAATAAAGGCGGGAAATTAGATGTAGGTTCTGCTACTTCTATCAATAAGGGAGTTATAACCTTTTTTAGAGACATTCAGCAAGAATTATTAAAACAGGATATTAGAATTAGTGAAGAACAGATAGAAGAAACTTTAAAAGAAAATGCTCCAATTGTATTTGATGAAAAAATTATAAATTTAATACAGCAAAAAGCAGAACAATATATTGAAGACTTGTTAGACGAAATAAGAGAAATGGGCTATGAAACGAAAATAAATCCAATGCTTTTCATTGGTGGAGGGGCTATGCTTTTAAGAAAGTTCATTGAGAAATCAAATAAAGTAGGTTATGTAGAATTTCTTGATCAGTATGCAAACTGTAGAGGATATCAATTATTAGCAAGAAAAGCCCTATCTATGAAAGAGGGGGAGTAAGATGAGTAAAATAAGACGAATTAATTTATGTTTTGATATGAGAAGATCTGAAGACAGAGAAGTATATAATTTGCTGAAAAGTAAACGAAATAAAACTGCATATGTAGTTGATGTAATATTAAAAAACAAGGAATTAGAAAGTAGCGTTGTAACAGTAGATAAAGATACTTTGAGAAATATTTTTGAAGAAGTACTTAATCAAACTCATATTGTTTTTAAAGATACTAAAAATAAAGAGAAAATTACTGAAGATATTGATATTCCAGCGGATATTTTTAACATAATAGACAACATTTAAAGGGCAGTTTATACTGCTCTTATTTTTTATTTATATTAGTTCTATTAAGAACTAGCAAATATATACAAGAACGAATTAGAACTATTCAATAAATAAAAAAATAGAGCCATATTGGCTCTACTTAATCAACTGTTAATTTGGGAAATTATTTGTTGCTAGAAAATAATGGCGTTTCAAGGTAATGTAAAGTGCATCAGCAGAATAGTCTTTATTTCTGCTGAATTCTTGCCATTGTCTAGAAGGCACGATTTTTAGTAATGAGCATTTTAGGAAATATTCAATTTGTTCATTTTCTGACATTTTGTTAAATGCAAGTTTCTTTTTTGCATTAGTAATTATTTCAGATGTAACTCGTTTAATATAAGCATCAATTTCTTGGTCAATATAGTAATTTATACAGTCTTCAAATGAAATACTTTTAAATTTTTTAATATCTATTTTTATCATAATTATCATCCTTTCTATTTAATTTTAAGGAATTATATTGAAACATTAATTTAAAAGTCAAGAAAAAATTAAAAATTCACAAGAAATTTTTTTATGAAAATATAAAAGTTGAATTAAGAAATTTAAAAATGGATTTTAGAATCAAGATTCTTATATAGAAAAATAAATAGAAAAAATAAAATGAATTTCTAGAATTCAATTATTTGATTTTTTTGCTTAAAACTTAAATTTTGATTGTATGTGTTATGTTATCAATACACAAGTAATAAGTTAAAAACATGTGTTATGTTAAACAAGAAAAAAATAAGGGGATTAAATTACATCAAAAACTTATATAAATTCATGTGTTATGTTAAAAAACAAAGAACAAATCATTTTTAATAAATCTAAAAATTATATTTAAAAGTTTTATTTTAAACATGTGTTATGTTAAAAGCACAAAAGAAAAATGATGCTATATAAAAATTTTAAAGAATAGTCTATATGCAAATAGGCAGGTAAATAAGATGTAAATTTTATGTGTTATGTTATAAAAAACAATAACTTATTAAGTTAAAAAATTATTAATAAAAATAATTCAAAAATAAAAAATGAGGAGGCTGATTCATATGTCAAAAACAGTATCACAAAATCAAGCATCAATTTTAAATGAAATTTATGACAATAAAGTAATTAAAAAAATAGGACGCCTTTTGTATTTAGAAAGAAGAAAGGCAGATGATTGGTTAAGCAAAGTTAGTGATTGTAAAAATGTAGCAGACATAATAAATCTTATCTTATACTCAATACAACATCTTGATTTTTTAATTAAACGTGGAGAAATGGCTGAGGAAGAATTAATAGAATTAAGCATAAACGATTTAAAGGCTTTAATAGAAATTTCAAATAAAGAAGGTTATTTTGATTTAGTTAAAATATGTTTAGAATCTTATTGTTTAATAGAAGATTAAGATAATTTATAATATAAAAATTATCAAAGTTTTTTTAAAGCCATTATATAACTACATTAATATTAAAAAGAAAGGGTGGTTTTTATGAACAACACACAATTAAAAGAAGAGGATAGTCTAGTACAATTATATAATGAAAGTATGATAAAGAAAGTAGTCAAAATAGTAAGAACTAATTATAAAAAAGGTAATACTTTTCCAATCATTAGATTAAGACGTTGTGAGAAGGCAGGAGAATTATTAGATATAATTAGTGATGCTATAATGTATTTATATGTGCTTTATGAACATAAGAAGTTAAGCGAACAGCAGTTAGAAACTTTAACTGATATAGATCTTGTAGAATTTACACTAAATATAGTTGCGAAATATGAAACTAAATCAATTGCTACTTGTATTTCAATGTTAAGTATGGCAAGGGAAAATTCAGAAACAATGTAAAGAAATAAAAGAAGTAAGAGATGAATAATTAATGTCAATCTGGCTAGGTTTTCATAAAATATTGGGAACTTAGCCAAGTTGATACTTAAACAAATTATTAAATTAAACTATTGTTTTTACAAGAAAAACAGAATTATTATATGAACTACTGCATCTTAAATGTTAAAAAAAGGGGAGAAGGGCTATGTTTAAAATAATATATGTTAAGAGAATAAAACTTTTTAAATTAACAGATTTAAAATTAGTAAGAGGTATAACAACTTTTGGAGAATATTTGGACAGTTATCAACTTGGATTGTTAGGAGATGATGCTCCACATTATGTTTTGGATGATTTTATATCTCTTGCTCGTTATGAAGATGTGCTAAAAAGATGTACAGAAAAACAAGTAAATGATGCTTTAAAGGCAGGAGCAGAAGTTGTTTCTGGATATGAATTAAAGTTAGAATTAATGAATTCAGGTTTTAATATAGAAGATGAATATGATTATGACGACATCGAAGAAGATTCAAAAGAACTACTTATGAAAGTTCTTGATAATATGGAATTGCATTATGTTGAAGACGATATAGATGAAGTGTTTTATGTTGCAACCAACGATAATTATTTTGCCGATAGGTTGAAAGAAAAAACAGGATTTATAATAATGGAAGATGAAACTGATAAGTATAAAAATATTATGAAGGAAAAATATAGGGGAACTGTGGATACTATTTCAAATATAATATATCGATTAAGTAAAGATTATATTGTAGAAAGAATTATGCAAGGGGAGTATATAAGTTATTATGATATAGTAAGAAAAGGTATTAATGAAAAGGATAATGTAATTGTTATTCAAGGCACATGCGGCAGTAAGATTATAGTGCATTTCGAGCCTTGTGGGAATAGAGAATCGTTATATGATATATGTAATTTAGAAGTAAAGATAACAAGAATATCTGTTGACTGTGTTCCTTATCGAGATATTCATACTATATCTGATGCTATTGAACATATTGAAAATTTAAGTAAAGCATTAAGTAAAGGTGAATTAAGTAAGAAACAATTAAGTTTATATGAAACAATAATTACTTTTATTTTTAATAAGAGATATGATATCAATTTAAAATTAAAAGAAGTCAGATAATAGTTGAACTTAGGATTTTAGTTAAAAAAGCAAATAATACGGTTGAAGGAAACCCTGCTGATATATTGTCACATAAATAAAAAAAGAGAAGGAATATATTGCATATGTATAATATATTCCTTCTTTCTTTTATTTTGACAATTGTAGTATTTAATTTTTTTTATAAACATCAGTATGAGCAATCTTCAACTGCTCTTAACTGTTTGTTTTGTTCTTCAAGTTTTTTAATTTTACGTTTTAGAGATGATATTAAAGCATCTTTATTATTTTTATACATTTCACACTTAATTTGAGCATGAGTTGGTACTTGTGATTGTTGGAATCTAAAAGTTTCAATTCTTTCTTTAATATCTGGATTATTATATAAAGTCTTTTTAGATATACCAGCCCTACTAACTACACTATTAAAATTAAAGGTTTTATTTGCTTTTGAAAGCCTTTTATTGCTTCATCTACTTTCCATCTTGTTTCAGTCTTTCTTTGGTCATGTAATTCTTTAAAAAAATCTTTTCGATTAAAATTAGACATATATATTACCTACTTCATTAATTTACCTATTCTACCATAAATGATATTTTCATTTTTAGTAGTGTTATATATTTTTTCATATATTTTTAATAATTCATCGTTTCTTTAAACATTTCTGGTCCGTTATATTCTTTAGCCTGTTTAATAAGTGTTTTTATAGAATTTAAATAAAAAAAATATATATTATTTATTATATAAAAATTATTTATGTTAATCGAAAAATCTCCACGATATTAATTGAAAATTCCCCTACTTAAGGAAAAAGTATCGTTATTTTAATTCCAGTAGAATTTACATGGAGAGGCAGGTATGGTAACCTATTGAAGTTGGCTAAGCCTTTTATTTATTAGTTTGCCGGAAAGGCATATATACCATATCTGCAGAGGTTCTATGTTAATTCATTAATATAGATTTCATATTTGTTATTTATTTACTGGGGAATTTTCGATTGAAAAATGGGGGGTTTTTCGACTGTGAAATACATGTTATTTAATAGTAAATATATGACTGTATTTTATGATAACAAGGATTAACGAAGTTAAGGAGTAATAGACTGATTATTATATAAATAATATTTTATATATGATATTTACCATAACATATAAAACAATTGGTATGAAACTAAGTTTTAAAAATCATGTAAATATAGAATACAAAAGCATACATTATATTAATACTGATAATATATTGAAAATCATACTTAAACATTAAATTGATTGAAAATTATATTAAAGTAAGCATAGTTATACGGTTTAAGTAGGCATATAATTTATTATCAAACTATTAAAGAGTCTGTTTATTTTTTAATTTACTTATATAAATTTAATTAGAAAGGAGAAACAATAAGACCCCCACATCTGCAGTTAGGTTCTTATTGTTTCTCTTTTTGATGATTATTGTTCTAATAAACTACTTTGTATAATTAAATATTTTTTAGTTTCTATATTAAGCCTTTTATTTATATTTTTGTTTGCTTTTATATATACTAAATCATATTTTTGAATAATATCAGGTAAAACTTTTCTAAACTCATATTCTTTTACTCCACGCTTAATATAATTATTGTTTATTTTTAGTTGATAATCCATAATCATATCCTTTGTGCAGTAGCCATAAGTTTTAATCTGTTTTAATATAAAGATTTCTATAGCATTCCTGATTTTTCTGCTTCTCTCACTATCCTTAACATTTACAAGATAGATTTGATTAGCAAATTCTTTTCCAAAGCATCCTTCTAAATATTTTTTACTCATACCATTAATACTGAATCGATATTTCAGCATTACTGCTGCTCTTTCATCTGCTGTTTTAAATATTCTATCATAATTAGGAACAGTGTAGAAGGAAATACCGTTGTTATAACCATTATTTTTAGAAATCTCAATGGCAGTTGCCTTTAAATTCTCATTTACTTTTTCGTATGGAATTTTTTTAAGTAATCCTAGAGTACAGAATAAATTAATATATTTATTTATATTTACAACACTTTTATTTGTTTTTTTTGCTAGATATCTATTAGAAAAGAAAAAGATACTTTCACCATCTATACTAAAAAACCTATTTGTAATATTTTCTTTGCAAATTTCAAGAATAGCAATTAGTAAAGGATATCCGAATCTGATGATACGATTTAGATTTGGAAATTGTTCTTTTCTACTATTGAGTTGACTCAAAAGTAGAATATTAGTTTCAATTCTTTTATTCTCTCTATTTATCCAAGTTGAGTCTTTTAAGTTAATTTTATAGTATTTAATCAACTTTTTTAGAGCAGATGAAGTACTGCAATTTTCTTTAATTTTCACTATATCAATAATATCAACACCTTTACTGTTATTGTGGCAAATACAGGCAGGAGAATTGCAGAAATATCTATAGTAGCCGTTTTTATCACTTATAACAGCACTAGGGTTACTATCATTGTGAAAAATACATTTGAAATTAACATTAGGGTTTACATTGATTCCTAAGAACCTTGTTAGATCCTGCTGTTTTAAAAATGGAATTAAATCTTCATACTGTATATCTGTAGAATAATACACCTTTCCAATTTTGTTTTGTAAAACATCGCCTTCGCTCTTTGTGGATTCAGGTTTTGTTTTAGTGTTTTTAATGCTTTTAATTAATTCAGTAATACTGAACCCAATAGCAGAGGCAATATTTTCTTGAGTGTATTTTATTGATTCATCTAAAAATATACACTTTATTTTGAATGGTTCGTTTGGATTTTTCAGATGATTATAATTAATGAGTCTTAAAACTCTGTTAATATCTTTTACGCTTTTGTCAGCATGTTCTTTTTTTTCTTCAATTGAAGCAAAATATTCAATTAATTTTTCTTGAAGTGCAGTAAAAATTTCCAACTGTTGTGGTTTATCAAGATCAAGTAGCCAGTATACATGAAATCCGTTTTTGGTTTCTACAATAATATTAGGGCAAAGTTCAAACTTTTTCAATTTCTTTAAAAAAGCAATTTTGTAATACTCTATTTCTTCTCTATTTCTGTATACATATACAGTTTTCCCTTGAGAGTCTTTGACAATTTTTCCGTTAGCGACTTTAGGAACTTTCCCAAAGTCCATGTCAATGAAGTGAGCATTTATACGTTTGATAGAATCTTTTGTATGCCCTCCACTGTTTACTACAAAATAGATTCCATAACCTTGTTTTTGATATTTCTGAAAAATTTTCTGCATAAGTGGATACTCAAAATCATCTTGTAAAGTTAATATGCAGTCGTCTTTTTTAGCAAAATGCTTTTTTTCATGAATAAACCTAAAATAAATTCTTTCATTTGTTGTTTTAAATAAAGATAAAAATTCAAAATCTGTGATAGGTACTGACTGACGATTTTGATAATTAATGTTTAAACTCATTATAACTCCTCCTTTTCAGAAGGAGCCACCAAACATTTTTTTCTGCTTTATTATAATGTTCTCCGTAATAACTCTACTATTTTACGCTTTAAGAATAAGGCTTTTTCCGCTTTAATTAGCGGCTCCAGTATAATTTCAAGTATAGGTATTATATTTACTTGATGATTAAAATCAAATTTTTGTGTAGATTTTTTTATAAGAAAAGAGAAACAATAAGAACCTAACTGTGGATGTGGGGTCTTATTGTTTCTCTTTTTAGAAAGAGTAGATATTAGAAAGAATGTAACATTTAATAAGGGAGTTTATGGAAAATACCAAAATTTAGGTATATAATGTATGTAAAGTAATAAACAATTAAAATGATGATTTAAGGGAGTGTGGAACTTATGAATACAACTTTATTAAAGCAACTTTATAATAAAGTGTGTAGAAAAAAATACGGTTGTGAGTATTATAAAATGGACTTACATATACATACTCCTATGTCAAAGTGTTATAAAAAAATATATTCAAGTAATGAGGAAGAGTATATTAGGATACTTGATGAAGCCTTTAAAAATGGAATTAGTATTATCGCAATAACTGACCATAATACTGTTAAAGGGTATTATGAAATGATGGATTATATGAAGGCTGATAAGCAAAAATATAGTAAATATGCAAACATGTTGATTCTTCCAGGTGTTGAAATATCTAATTTTGGAAAGCACATCCTAGCAATTTTTCCACCTGAAAAAACTCAGGATGAATTAAACACATTTTTGTACAATATAGGCATAGATGTTAATGAGCAAGGTGATGAAGATGCAGATGCTTATAAAGTAACTCCTATACAATTGATGAAAAAAATAAGTGAAATAGGTGGTATAACTATTTTAGCCCATGCTGATTCATCAAAAGGTATGTTGGAAAAACTTCTTCATACTAATAAAAATGGAGATGATTCTTGGATACATAAGGGTAAAAGTCTAGCATCTATTATAAAGTCTGAATATCTTTATGGTATTAGTCTTAACGATAAAAAATTAAAAGATAAACTTTTAAAAGATATTCTTAACAATAAACACTATAGAAGAGAAAAAAGTATAGCAATAGTGTATTGTTCTGATAGTCATGGAACAAGGAATATTGAAGGAAAGTATGAAGCGGATGGTAGACCTATAGGGGAAAGGTATTCATACATAAAATTATCAGAATTGACATTTCATGGGTTAAAAACTGCACTATTGGATCCAGAAGTAAGAATATACGATGAAATACCACAAATAACTCATCCTTATATAGAAGGTGTTGCTATTAAGGGTGGATATTTAGGAAGTAGTAACAGCGACAATGGGTTCCAAATTTTTAGATTTAACAAATCACTAAACTGTGTTATTGGAGCAAGAGGGACTGGAAAGTCAACGTTATTAGATGTAGTCCAATATACACTTTTCCCTAAAGTAAGTGATGATGAAGTTGCATTAAAATTTGATACTTCTGTTGTCTTTTTAAATTATTTTGGGAAAGTATATGCTTTTGTTTGTGAACCCAAAATTGACTTTGACAGTTATACTGAAGAATTGATAAATGTGAAAAAGAAGCCTAGCATTTATAAGTTGAGTAAAAATGGAAATTTTTATAGTAGCAAAAAAAGCAAAGAAGTTTATAATGAATTACAAAATTTTTCATCAGTTGCTTATAAGCAGAGAGCCATATTAAATTATGCTCAAGATGAAAGAGGGCCTATAGAAGTTGTAAATAACCTTTTGCTTATAAACAATAAAGAAGAATATATTATTTTGCTTAGAGCAATAAGGAAAAATTATGAATCTATGAAAACGGCACTACAAAAGTGCCATAATTTTGAGTGGAGAGATTATATTAGTAATAATTGTCATATTAATGAGCAAGATATGCAGGAAATAACAAGGCCATTTATTGAAATCTTAGAAAGAAGAAGGCAATTGTTTAATTTAAGAGGGAAAATAATTGAAAGAGTAAATGAAATTTTAGATGGACAAGTAAGATTAAGGTTGAATAGATATTTTTCGCAAAATGACAAAAAAAGAATTATCGATGAAACTGTGAAACAGTGTAGATATAAGTTTAATATAACGTATGAAAAACAAATACTTTTGAGAGAATGGTTGAAGCAAATAGTTAAAAAGGTGACTTTAGAAAATGAAGAATGGCTTTTTCCTATATATATTTTAAATAATAAGCCAAACAAATTGGCTAAATGTTATGATTTTGATGAAAGTGATGCTAAACAGTTAATTGAATGGGTAAGACCTGTGTTTAAAAAATGGATTTTTACTATTTTTCCAGAAGATAAAATTGAATATGCGTACAATGTAAACACAGGTATAAGCAAAAAACAAAGGTTTCTTCCAAGAACTAGGCTTTCTATGGGACAGAAATCAGTGGCTATGCTATTAATGATTGTTACTGCTGCACATGACTTAGGTGATAATAGACCCTTAATAATAGATCAACCAGAAGATGACTTGGATAACATTTATATTTATTCAAGTTTAGTAAAAGAGTTTAGAAAAATAAAAAATAGTAGGCAGTTAATATTTGCAACTCATAATCCTAATATTCCAATATCGGGAGATGCAGAAAACATAATTATCCTTGAATCTACTGGAGAGAATGGTTATATTAGTTGTTCTGGTTCTATTGATAAAGTTGGAATAAGCGAAAAAGTACTAAATATACTTGAAGGAGGTAGACAAGCATTAGACTTGAGAAATATGAAATATCCGCCGTTTAAATAAGAATATATACTAATATATAAATATCAAGAGATAAGATATAAAAACTTGAAAAATTCATTAAATTATTGAATTAATGGCATGGTATTTTTCTAATGGTTTTATATGTGTATAAAAACTATTTAAATACTTAACTGAACTTTGAATAAATGCGAGATTCTTTAAATATATTTATTTGTATTAAAAATTTAATTGGTTTGATTACTATTTTTAATATATATTTATCCGTAAAAATTATAGTTGGATAGATAATTAGTTTATAAGAAATTAAAATATATGTAAATACTTATTTATATACTTAATGCATATCAAATATTTATATGTTATTATTATTGAAACAAATCTTCTTGTAGTTTTGATATATTTTTTAGTTTTGGAGGGTATATGTAAATAAAAGAAAATGGTGTTTGTTGAATATATTAATACACTCGAATATTAACTACAATTGTATTTATATGTAATCATGATATAGCAAGAAAAGAAATAGTAACCAAAGTAACTAAAATAACTATAAAATTAATAGTATGCATAATTCTTATATTTAGAATATTAATTTTTATATGTGTTTGCACAAATATTTATATGTATTATGAATTAATAACAATTAAAAAATATATTAAATATATTTTTAAAAAAGTTTATAATAATTTTTAAAAAAATATGTTGACTTATTTGGTATTATATGCTAGATTATAATAGTAACAAAATAATAACATGTCTAAAAAACTACCTAGGTAGATACAAAATTGAGTATTATTAGATTCCACCAGTAAACTAGTATGATGGAATGTAATAATACTCAATGTATCTCACCTAGGTTTTTTAATTGGCAACATTGAACCTTGACAATTAGGTAAAGTGGACAGTCGGAGGCGGTGAAATAACGGCTTACCTCTATCAATCCAACTAATAGTTGGGGATTAATTGGTAGAGGCCGACTGATAAGTATAGGAGTCGCTTTACCGAGAAGGATGTTTTGTAAGAACATTACTCTCCTCTTAGATAAAAATACATAGGGGCTATAAAATAAGGCTCCAGATCTATAAGAAATAAAAGAAAAAACACATAAAACATATAAAAATTTACTATGGGAGGAGAGTTATTATGAAGAAAATAATTGACTTAAATAAATATAAAAAATCTTTTAACAGAGAGAAATTAAGCCATGTTAGAGATGTTAAAGAAAATGTTTTGACAGATCCAATCATAGAAAATAATAACATTAATGATGTATTTGGCTTTTCAAATGTTTATGAAGAAAATAATCAATATTTATATAGATCTTCAAGTGGGATTAAAGTAATTAGCAATTTCGTTATAAAACCTGTAGAACTTATCGAGGGAGAAAATATAGCAGAGTTTAAAGTACAATTTCATACTACCAACAATAAAGTTTTTACTAAGATATTGAGAACTTCAGATTTTTCATCTGTTTCAAGATTTAAAAGTATATTAAATCAAAATTGCTTTGGATTAATATTTAAGGGGAATAATGATAATCTAGAAGATATAAAAAACATAATAGCAAATAAAACTTACAAGGTAATTAAAGGGGTAAAATACATTGGATTTATAAAAAATGGTAATGAATATATTTTTGTCTCTGAGAATGGCTGTATTGATAAATATGGCAACAAAATAAATAACATTACTTTATTAGAACAATACAAAATGATTGATACAAATCTTTGTGATATTGATTCAATATCTAAAGAAGAATTACAAAAAATATCAAAACACTTATTTAACTTTAATGATATTAGTATAACTTCAACTATTTTAGGATTCTGTTCAAGTTGTTTTTTAAAGCAAAAATTATGGGATGCACAGGAAATAAAACTTAACCATTTATTGATAACTGGTGAGGCTGGTTCAGGTAAAACTGATACTATTAGGCATATAGTTATGAAAATCTTTGGTACTACTACATCAACTAGTGCAGATCAGTGTACCAGATTTGTAAATGCTAAAATGTCTACAAGTAGCAATACAATCCCATTTATAATAGAGGAATATAAAACATCAAAGTTAAAGAATAATCAAATCAATGAAATTTCTGCACTTTTGAGAAGCAGTTGGGATACAACTTCAGCATTTAGAGGAACTGCTAAGCAAGAATTAGTTGAGTATAAGCCACTATCTCCAATTATATTAGTAGGGGAAATGGGTACAGATGAAACTGCAATTGTTGAAAGAAGTTTATCATTATTATTTTCAAAGTCAAAAATTAAAGATGTAGAAAAACAACGTAGTTTTAGATTTTTGAAAAGGAATAGTCAAATCTTAAATAAACTAGGAAGAAGTTTATTAGAACAAGCACTTAATATTGATTCATATACATTATTACAGCGTAAAGAATATTGGGAACAAAAAATAAGTCATGAAGTGCCAGATAGAGTAAAAAATTCAATAAGCAACTGTATGTTGGGAATTGAACTTCTAAAAGATGTATTTACTTTACTACAATTAGATTTTAATTGTGCCACAGGATATTCAATAGAGGAACTATTTAATGCGATATATAACAATGTATTAGAAGTTGTGCTTGAAGGTGGAAATTCTACAAAAGGAGTAATTGACAAGTCAATAGAATTATTTAATGATATGGCTGAATTAGGCAAATTAAAACATGGAATAGATTATCAAATAATTAATAATGGCTCAGAGTTAGCACTTCATATTAAAAACTTCTATGGTAAGTTCTTAAAACATATTAAAGATCAGAATTTAAAGGATTTTGACCTTCTATCATCAAGAGAATTTACAAAACAACTAAGGTTAAAAGAATATTTTGTAGACTATAAAACAGTTAGGTTTATTAGAGGAGATAAAGTAAATATAGCAAAGGCATATATATTAGATATTGAAAAACTAAAAGAAAGAGTCGATATTAGTAATTTTATATAAATAAGTTTTTCTAAATATAAAATATTATAGTATTACTTATTATAAAATAGTTATAATAGTTACACTAGTTACTTATAACTAGTGTAACTATTATTTTTTTGTTAAATTACAATTTTTCTACAGCCTTTTCTTTATCTTCATCAGATGGTACTGCGTAAACTTGAGAAATCAATTGAGTTCCTGAATGACCAACCAAATCTGCAACAACAGTTAAAGGAACTCCTTCATCTACCATTTTTTTAATAGCGTAGTGCCTTAGTTGGTGAGGAGAAATATGGATACCTAGTCGTTTGCTGTATTTATTTATAATTTTCCAAATTGCTGATCTGGTATAAGGTTTTTTTCTTTCTGATAATAGAAGATTGTTATAATTAGTTTTTATTTTTTCTCTTATTTTTAAATAATCTTGTATGGCTTTTTTACAATCAGAGTTTATAGGAACTTTTCTATATTTACTGTGTTTTCCATAAATTAACAGACAAGAACCTTTTTCACGAAGTATGATATTATCAATTTTTAAATTTATAATTTCTGAAATTCTAAGTGCATGTCTGAATAATTCAATCATTACAATATGATGTTTATAGCCACTTCTATATATTTCTCTTCTTAATTTCCTGAAAGTTTTTTCATTAATCCATTTAGGCTCTGGAATATTTTGAATTTTTACTTTCTTTATATTTTTTGATATATCTTCTTTAATATAGTTGTATGAATAGAGGAAAGAAAAATAATTCTTTAGGCTCATAATTTTTAAATTTACTGTATTTGCTTTTGCATTTTTTATATTGATTAGGTATGATTTAAAATCTCGTATGTCTATTGTTGTAACAATTTTTGGATCAAATGGGTCTGAATTTGAATCATTAAACCATTCTATAAAACTAATGATATTATTAATATAAGTATTAATAGTTAATTCTGTCTTATCAAGATTTTGCATATATTTTTTAAACTCATCTAAATAATACTTGTCCATATACAAATCCCTTTTTTTCATATCTAATATACCTCCATATTTTTTTGGAAGTATATAAATTTATTTAAATTAGTTTCAAGAAAAATTTAGTTTTATGTATATATAATTTAATAAAAATGTAGGCAAAAAAGTTTTGTTTCCAATTTTTTAGCATTATTTTTTAATGTATAAATTTTACAATTGCTAGATATCTACTTTTGAGGGAATAAAAATTTTTCGAGAGATAGCAAATTGGAAAAAGAATTGTAGTTATGTTGAAAAATTTTATAGAATAAGAAAAAATAAGAAGGAAAAATAACAATTGATGTCAAAAAAGAAAAAATATAGTTTGAGAAAGGGGGATATTATGATTAATTTAAGTATACAGAACTTCAGATCTTTTGAAGATGTTACTCTTGCTCTTGATAATGTAACTATTATTGTAGGTAAAAATGATAGTGGAAAAAGTAATTTATTTAGAGCATTATATTACTTTTTTAATGTTAAACAAACCTTAAAAGAAAGTGATAGGCCGATATTTATGTCCGATAACAATAAAAAAACATGTGTTTCATTTAATCTAAATATTACTGAAAGTAATAAAATAAAAAAGATTCTAAACAATAATAATCTAAAATTAAAGTATATAAGTAAAGAAAATGATAATTATTGGTGTTATACAGAGGATCAAAAAATAAACCTAAATAATCTGAAAAATAAAGTGGATAAAGTGGCAGAGGATGTTATTCCAGAAATATACTATATTGATATTGCTAAATTATATAAGTCTTTTGATTTATTTAATGTTTGGGATGATATCCAAAGTGAAATTCTGAAAATTTTAATTGATCAACAAAATATAAATTCTAACTATGAATATTTAATAAACGAATATATACTTAAGTATTGGAATTCAGATAAACAAAGTGAAATTTTTCTAGTTAATGAAACAGAAGGTAAATTTGTGTGTCATGCGAGGGATAAAAATAGAATTAGGGTTAATTTATGTGACAGGGGTACTGGCTTTCAAACTTTTTTATATTATTTAATGAGTATTATTAAAGTAGTAAAAAGTAAGAATAATAAAAGAAATATTATTATGATTGAAGAACCAGAAAGAATGATGCATCCACAAGCACAGAGAGATTTTGTAAAATTAGTTAATGACATAACTAAAGAATACAAGGATATTTATTTTATTATTACTACTCATTCTCCAGTAATAGTTAACGAAGGAAGTAATAATAAAATTTTGTTGTTTGAGAAAAGCGAAAGAGGAAGAACATTAATAAATCATAAGCCTTATAATGAAAATTGGAAAAAACTAAGATATGCTTTAGGAATGTTACCAAGTGATTCATTGATAATTGGTAAAGTTACAGTTCTTGTTGAAGGAATATGTGAGAAGTTATTTATACCTAGACTGTTAGAAAAATTTACAGATATTAAAATATCAGATATAAATTTTATTGATTGTAATGGTGCAAGTAATATACCTTATATATTAGATTATGTTAAGGATTTACCTACTAAAATAGTTGTTTTATTAGATGGTGATAATCAAGGGGATCAAGCCTATAAGAAGTTAAGAGATAATAGTATAATACCTCTAGAGAATATAATTAGTTTATGTAATAAAGATAGTAGAAAAAAAGATATTGCTTTTGAAGATGTTTTTGATGTAAATTTATTAGTTGAAGGTTTAAGAAAAATATATAATGGAAATTCTATTACAATTGAAGATATGGATAAGTTTAAGTCTCAAAAAGAACATTATTCTAAAATGTGTTGGGGAAGATTTGCTAAAAAATATTTAAGAGAAAAAGGTATAATACAAGAAGATGATGATTTAAAAAAAGTAGAATTGTGTGAGTTTTTAGTTAGTAATGTTAAAGAATTTCCAGAAAAACTAAGTCCTTTATTAGAAAGATTAAAAATATTATTAAACGATTAGTAATACTTTTGAAATAAATATTTTAGTATTTTTTATTACAAATTCGATAACAAAAAGATTGATAGTTGATAATCTATTTTCCAAGTATCAAAGTATATAATTTTTTAACAGTAGATATAACATTGAAAACGAAAAATATGTAAAATTTTAAAGAGTTTTGATTGTAATATTATGAAAAGAATGAGCAGTAATTTTCGCAGTTAAATAATAAGTATTCAAATAAAAATTATACAGTATATTCATATTAATAAGATATTCAAAAGAAAAAGACTCTTTATTAGAAAAACATATACCTTATAGAATTAGTGATGAATGTTTTAGGAAACCGACAAAAGAAGAAAAGAAACATTTTAAAAGTGATAACATAGTAGTATTTAAAGTGAAATCATAGTAGAACAAATTTTTAAATTAAGAGATTTATATAGAGTAGTTTTTGTGTTTATAACTTTAGAAATTACAGAAATTTAAGAGAAAGGATTACCCATATAAATAAGCAAGAAATTTTATGATAAGGTGTTTGGGTAGTGATTATAATCTAAGTTTATAAAATGAAGATTTTGATCAATAATATTATGAATATTATCAAATAAATAGCACTAGGATACCTATATGACAAAAAGTATAGATTGATAAATGTGCTATTATTAAGAAAAGTATGGTGCAAATAAAGAGTTAAATGTAACGATAAAGGATTATATAAGTATTTATAAATTATCTGATAAGAAGGTTAATATATTAAATATATTCAATATGCTGTTAGTTTAAAAAAGTTTAAGTAAATTATCTATTGAAATAGAGGTGATAATTATGAATAATAAACAAAATTATATTGTAGAAAAAATATTACAAAAACTAAGCGAACAAGGATTTGCACAAGGAAAAAGAAATAAATTTGAACTTGTCGAAAGTACAGAAAAAGGAGTAAGAATTTTAAGAGAAAAAGGAACGGAAGATGAAATAAAAAAAGATGAAATAGAAGAAGTGGTAAAAATCCTACTAGAAAAACCAAATATTTATGATTATAATGTTGAAAATTTTAGAAAAGAAATTGAAAAAGTAATTAAGAGGCGTATTTATTCACCACTTTGGGCCATGATACATTTGGTTGATAAAGATGAATATATTTTAGATTAGAATTTAAATATACATAGTGCGTAAAAAAATGCGATTTTAGTCGTATAATAATTGTCAATTTTTTTATTAAATTTTTAATGATAGAATAATAAGAGGCGATAACAATGTGGGAAACGATTTTTGTTGATGGGGTTAAGTATATAGTTAAGAAGAATATAAAAATAAATGATGTGTTATTAAAGATTTATATCAAATCTGCAAAAAAAGCCAAAAAAGACATGATGCATATTTACGATATAAAAATTTATTTTGATCAGAAATTATTTAAGGAGAAAATACAGAATTTATTTATTATTACAAAATTTCATTCATTAAATGAAAAAGATAGACAAGAGATATTTGTAAATACTTTAATAAACAATGGAATTGTTATGTTTGAAGCAAAAGATAGATATCTTAATGAAGAAGAAATAATTAATTATACAAAGTTATTTTATAAGTTTATTCAGAACAAAGTTAAAATAGAAATTATTAATAATGAATATGGATTTAGGGAATATAATAAAATACAACTTGATACTATTAGAGAAGAAATAGAAGAACTCAAAAACGATAAAAGAGTGTTAGAAAATATCATTAATGAGAGAGAGTATTATAAAAAAGAATTTACAAAGGCTCAGCAAGAATATAATAGATTGTTACTTGAACATGAAAAACTAAAAAAATTAGTTCATAAAAATGAAGAATTAGATAATCTATTACAGCAATCTATATCAATTGGCATTACAGACAAGATTAAATATGATTTAGAACTTGCATTTGAATGGTACTCACATGAAGCATATAGAAATGCATTAAATATTCTAAAAAAATATAATGATATTTTAAAAGACAATCATATTTTTAATTACTTTTATGCTAATTCTCTTTATAAGGAAAAAGAGTATGATAAAGCAATTCAAATTTACGAAACTAGAATTTTCACAAATGGTCAATTAAATAAATATACCGATAAAATGAAGAAGTATTTATATTTTTATTATGGAGACAGTCTTTTAAATACGAAGAGATATGCTGAAGCATTTCAGCAATTTAAAAATGCTAAAGATATTGATGAAAATTTTATTGAAGCAATATTTAATATGGGCCTTAGTAAGTTTAATCAATCTATTATTATAAGACAAGATGGCTTTGCGTTTATAGAAGAATATATAAGAGAAGCGAAAGAATATTTTTATATTGTAAAAAATAAAAAGAAATATTTAGAACAGTGCTGTTTCAATTTAGCGATAATTGAGAGAATGTTAGGAAATCTTAATCAAGCAATTGAATTTTTTATTTTATCAAGTAATCTATTAGAAGATATAAGTTTGAGAATTCAGTGTTATACAGAATTAATTGAATCGTATTTATTAAGAAATGATGATGAAAATGCAAAGAGATATATTGATAAAGTAGAAAGAATTTTAGAAGATGCTAATGATTTTGAATTAAGTAAAGTTCATAAATGGCATTTATGTCATTATTATCAAACAAGAGGAACGTATTATATAAGCATTGATTATAATAAATGTCTAGAGTCTTACTATATGGCATATAAGATTATTCCAAATGAGCAAACGAAAGAAAATTATGAGTTTCATCTAAACAATAGGCAATCTTCAGATATTTTAGAAATAGGGAAATATAGTATAATAAGGTCAGCCAAAATTAATTGAGGTGTTAAAAATATTTTATAGTTAATGTTTGGAGTTGAAGTTATGAGTCTGTTTGGAAGATTATATGATTTACTTAAAAGTTCTTCTTCAAATGTAAGAGAGGATTACCTTTCAGAAATATTTGCAGAAGTATTAAAAGATAGAAATATACTTATTGATTTTGTTGAGAAATTTATTGGATTAAGCATTATAGAGTTGAGACAAGTAAATATAGAAACCCAAAAAACATATAGCAAACTTGTCAATCATAATATGGACAGTAGACCTGATATAGTTATTCAATTTAAAGATAGAAAATCAACAAAAATTTATACAATTTTTGTTGAATCTAAGTTGTCAGCAATAGAAGGGGACAAGCAGTTGCAAAGATATGCTGAACACCTTGGTAGAATAAAGAATGAATATTTTGCTGAGACTTATCTTTTATATTTAACAGAAAGTTTTGATCCTAAAAATGAAAAAAATATTTTTACGAATGGTAAAACATGTGAGTTTTTGCAGTATAGATGGTATCAAGTTTATGAGTGGTTAAGAGAAATACCATTTAACAATATGTTAAAAGATTGTTTATTAGAATATATGGAGGAGATGGGAATGGATAAGTCAAGAAAGTTTTTACCTCAAGATATCTATGCACTTCAAAACAGCAGAAGGTTATTCCAAATGATTGATGAAATATTAGATGGTAAAATTGATGAAATATTCAATAATAATTTTGGGCGACCATTTCAAATAAGTAATAGATTTACACAACTTAGATATCATGATAGATATGTAAAATCTGTATCATTATCAAAAGGGAACTTAGGTATATATGTAGGAATTCAGTTGACCGATGAAATATATCCTTTATGTAGTGTTGCTTTAGAGGTTTCACCTAAAAATCAGCAAAGAAACGTGATATTAAAGGCTGCAAAAGAATTCATTGGCAAAAATCCAGAATTTGAAATTGCTTATTTGGAAGATGAAAATGAATGGGGATTTCTATACTGTGAAAAACCATTAATTGAATTTATGATAGAGGAAGATCATATAAAAGCAATAGAAAAATTTTTTATTGAAGGCCTTAGTAAATTAGTGGAGTTTAAAGTTAAAAATCCTGAAATAAACTGGGGCTAGAAATATAGTTTACTAATTTAAAATGTAGAGAACTTAAATTATAAGATTGATTAGTAAATAGATATGGGCAGTTTTAAACTGCCCATATCTATTTAAAAGGGTATTTTGCCAAAAAATATTAGTATATTTTCAAATTATATTATTAGATTTAATTATTTTTTTATTAATTAAATATTATTCTAATGTAGCACGATAGCCAAAATACGCCATCATGACATGGAGTATTATACCTGCAAAGAGGTTTCTAAAAAAATAATGTTCTGCATAAGTGCTATTTGATAGTATATAAATGTAAATACCTGTAGGTACTAGCCATGCCGAAAAATAAATCCTTTTAATTATTTTTTTTACTTTTTCAGTCATATAATCTTCTACAATAAACATTAAAAGATTGAATGCAACACAGTAAATAGCCAAACATGTAAAAATAATTCTTAAATAATTGCCTATCATTTTTTAATTCCTCCTTATTGTTTTTCTAATTTTTATATAATCTTACAATTAAATTTCAAGTTAAATTTTTATTTTTTTATAAATAAATACTTGAAAATATAAATATTTTTTAATTAGAATCTATCAAGTTTGGAAATTGATGTTATTAAGGCATATAGGAAGAATTGAATTGAAACTTGATAAAGTTTTCCTATAATAGAATCTAAGGATTTTACAGTAGATGAAGATATAGGTTTTATAAGAGAAGAATTTACGAATGATTTAGATATTTTATATGTAGTAAATATAGGGAATATTTACAGGTTTATAACCAAACATGATAATATAGATATAAAAGAAAAGAACTAAAAAAGCAACAAAGAATAATATCAATAAAATCTATAATGTTCTAGTAGAATTAGATAAAAATTATAGGTTTATATACTAGGGTTTACATCCAATTTAGGGGTTTCAATGTTATTGTCAGACAAGTTTATGAAACAGGTTTATAAAAAATTAGGAAAGAGTTTTTGTTTACTATATTTTCATAAATTTAACAATTGCTAAAGATAGTTATAAATATATTGAATTACTACAATTATTGATTAAGACAACATTAGATGAGAAGAAGATATCAAATAGAGTTTACAGATGTAAATACAGTGACATTTGATATGCTAAGCCAAAACAGAATTTTAAAATAGATAATAAGAAATTCCCTTTGGGTTAGTACAAAGGGAATTTTTCTATATATTTGAGCGGTTGAGGGTATTTTAATTATAAAAAAATTAAAAGTCAAATTTTTATATTAAAATATAAAAAATAATATCAATAAAAGGTTGTTTTAAGAATTGACATTATCTTTATAAAAAAACTTTTTTTCAATTGTGTTGACAAAATTAAATAGTTGAATAAATGAGGCTATTATGTATGTTGTTATAACTATTTTTACAAAACTATTTTCAATTATAATATTAAGTAAAGCAAGTATAATATTACATACTATTAACCTTCTTAAAGATTTAAATAATAACATTGATATACCTCCTTATTATGTTTTTCTAATTTTTATATAATCTTACAATTAAGTTTCAAGTCAAATTTTTATTTTTTTTAAATAAATACTTGAAAACATAAATACTTTTTAATTAAAATGCATCTAGTTTAGAAATTGATATTAAGGCATATAAGGAGGAATTAAATTGAAACTTGATAAAGAACAATTTAAATTTAAATTATTAAATGATATAAAAAAAGTATATGAAAATGCTGAACTAAATAAAGAACTCATTACTTTTGAATTTGGAACACTAGAAGTTATAATTGATACTAAAGATATGTATAAATTGTATGGGAAATCAAAAAACAACTATAATACAGTCAAAAAACACTGCTTAAATGCTGTAAAAGAAATTATAGAAGAGACGAGATTTAAGGTGAATTATAATAAAGTTTTTCCAATTATAAAACCTAAAGATTTTGGATCAGATAAAGAAATAAATTTTATAAGAGAAGAATTTACAGATGATTTAGATATTTTATATGCAGTAGACATGGGGGATATTTACAGATTTGTGACTAAACATGATAATGTAGATATAGAATTATTAAAAAAATCAGCAATAAATAATATAAACAAAATATATAATGTCTTAGTAAAATTAGATGAAGAATTATCAGTTTACACATTAGGCTTTACAACAGATCTAGGGAGCTCAATGATTTTATCAAAAAACTTTATAAAACAGATTTATAGGAAGGTTGGAAAGAGTTTTTTATTTGCAATACCTTTTAATGGTACTTTAGTAGTTGCAGAGAATAATGACAAATATATAGATTATTTAAATGAATTAATAAAAATGATACAAGAAATTGATAAAATATCTGACAGTGTATATAAATATGAAGATAATAAAATAGAATATGCGACTAAAAGAAGAATTTTAAAAATAATAAAATAACAAAATAATTAAAAGGTTCCCTTTGCTGCAAACAAAGGGAACCTTTTTTTATGAAAGTTCTAACTTTATTGTGTTTAATAATTTTATAATATTTGGGATATTGAATTTTAAATTATTGTATTCAATATTATCTAGTTTTTCTATTATACTGATATAGTAATTAATTCTGCTAATATATGATGAACAAATTTCTTTATTGTGTCCAAATAGAAAGTGGTTAATTAACAAGTTCATCGCTTCTTTAGCAAGAGATTTGTCTTCATATCCAAAATTATTTTTAATGATATGCAAGAAATAATTTATTTCTAGTTTAAGAACTTCTAGTTGTATCATGTAGATCACCTCCATTTAATTTCCAGCATTATAAACACATTTATATGTATTTTCAAATTTTTATGCTGTTTTTTAAAAAAATTATGTTTAAAAGTTTTGTTTACAGATTATTACAGTTATATTAAAAAAGTCCAATGTTAAACACAAAATGATTTTTTTGTGTTAGTATAAAAATACATTAATAAAAATTGAGAAAAAACCTATTTAAATAGGAGGGATAAAAATGCTAAAAAGAATAGCAAGTCTTTTAATTGCAAATATTGCTGGACTAGTTGTATTTTATTTGATGTATAAAGCAGGAATATACTTAAATGTTCCTTTACTAGAAAAATATTATTTAATACCATTCACAGCATTAATTGCATATTTAATATTTGAAGATTATAAAGGAATAAAAAATTATTTAAAATATCAGTAATAAAAAGTCAGTGCATAAGTATAGATTTCTCCTGTTTAATGGCAGGGGAATTTTACTTTATTAGCAATTGATGGGGTTGTTAGGTTGGTAAAAGAACGTTATAGTTAAATAAGAAAGGTTAAAAAGTTTTTAAAAAGTCGGGATAAGATAAAAAACTTAATTTGTTGTTTAAAAAATTTTTGAATAAGAGACGCTTATAAGAAATATTTAATTTAAAAAATATTGATATATAGCCTGAATGACAATATTGAATAATTGTGTTTAACTACTAATAGAAATTAGTATAGATATATGCAGAAAAATAAAATGAAATATTGTTTTGAAAACTAAATGGATTAAATGGATATGTAAATTGACATTTTAATAGAAGTGTGTTAATTTGTGAGTGTATATGATTAAAATCAGGTGGACTATACAAACAAAATTTTTGTAAAATGGCTAAATAACTGGGATTCAGGCATGTCATCAATTTGTTGTGACTTCGAATCAGTTGGTCGGGGGTTCGAGTCCCTCAGGGCGCACCAGAATAATTAAACCATTTCATTAAGGAAAGTTGAATTTTGCTTAAAACAGCTCATCTGGTTTTATCTGTTCAGATGAGCTATTTTTTTATAATCCATAGAAAATTATACTTCTTGTTAAACTGTGGATAATTTTAAATATAATTTCTGTTTATGGATTTCAACAAAATCTTCCTTAATTTATTTAAATCGAAAATTTTGTTTTTTAAAAAATTGACATTTGATATATATTTTTAATAGAATATAGATTAAGTTTAATATTTTACCATTTTATTATGTTTGGGGGTCAATTAAATGAAAAAATATTTAAGAATGTTTGGCAGTGTTTTATTATTAATAAGTTTATATGTTATACCTCAATTTATTGCAGGAGCTGTATTAGGGGTGGTTATTGCACTTAATAATATTGAAAAAGCTCAAGATCCAGCTTTTTTACAACAGATGATCAATGCAAATATTCAATATGCAATGCTTTTAGGAATAGTGATTTCTACACTAATATTCTTTATTGGATATAGTAAGATGAAAGATAAAATTAGAAACTGTGATTTTACACCAATTAGCTTTAAAAATACTACATTCGCCGTGCTTATTGGATTTTTGTTAAATATTTTTATCAGTTTAATACTTATGTTAATTCAAACGAGTAAAACATTTATGAATTCATCAGATATTCAAGAAGTTTTTTCTAATTATGCTGAAAATGTAGGTTTTTTAATGGATGGTAATATTATAACTGTTCTTTTAATAATTGGGATTTTGGTACCTATTTTTGAAGAAATTCTATATAGAGGGTTAATATATAAAAGATTGGTTGAAGATATTAATATATGGGTAGCTATAATTATACAAGCTATTTTGTTTGGATTAACTCATTTTAATTTAATACAAGGATTATATACGTTTGTATTAGGGATTATATTGGCATTAACTTATCATTGGGTAAAGTCAATATGGGCACCAATTATTATACACATAACTTTTAACTCTGCTAATTATGTTGTGAACTTTATATTGCCATTAGTTGAGAATAGTACAGTTGGTATTATTATTACTTCAGTAATCAGTATTGCATTTATTTTGATTATACTATATAAAATCAGAAAAGATTACATTGGAAAATATGATGAAACAAATGAAGTTACGGCTATTGCTTAAGTTAAATTTAAAATAGAGATGAAATATTCATCTCTATTTTAAATTTTATCTCTTATGGTTTACTCTATAAAAGATAAACTATATCCAAACATATTATTTGATATTTCCCTATTTACTTTATAAATATCGTCTAGTTCTTTTCCTGATAGGCGTAGGTCTCCTTTCATTAGATTTGAGAAGGCTATCATTCCTCTACCAAGTTGAAATTTCCTTTCTTCAATGTATGTATTGTTAAAATAACCTTTTATGCCTTTTACAATATATCTTACCTTTACTGTAGGATTATTCATATCAATCTTTTCAATTGGATAATAAGGTTGGTTTTCGTAAGAAATACTTATTATTCTTGCTTCCATTCTATATATTTTGCCATTAATTTCTACAGGCTGAGTCCATCTGTTCCCAGTTTCTATAGGTAACTTAAGAATTATTAAATCTTTTAGAATTGAATTAACTGTTCTTTTGTTAGTCCGTGTGTTTTCTGTGACTTTTTCGGTAATTGTACCATCTTGAAAGTTAAATATATATGAAACTCTAAATTGACCACCTAATCCTGTGCCGTCTTCAAAACTTCCAGAAAACTCATATACAGCTTTTTCTGCATCTTCTGAAACCTTTCTTAGTACTCCAGAATGTCCGTATTCAGCTAGTCCATGGTATATTAATATTTTTTCCAAAGGAGGGAGATATTTTTTCATTTCTAAGTAATTCACATATCCACTAGCTTTCTTATATAACGAATATCCTATTGTAAAAGAATCTTCATTTTGGTTATACGGTCTTTCGAAAGTTACTATACCTACTCCCTCTTGTATTTCTCTTTTTTCATAGTAATTACTATCTAAATCTTTATATATTACAGAGTATGTTTTGACTCCTTTTTCTTCATTGATATTTTCGATATAACACTTTAGGTGATGTAGATTACCCTCTTTATCCTTTAATTTTTGATTCCATTCATTACCTTTTTCAAGAGGTGTTTTAATGAGTATCAACTCATTAAATATAGAATCCATTATTTTTTCTCCTGTTTTTCTCTGAATCAGCTTTCCCTCTTCAATAGTATATATTATTTCTAGACCAAAATTTCCTTTAGCTTCTCCATTTGAAACATCAAATACATTACCTTTTACAGAATAAATAATTTTGTTATTCAAGTTTATAATGTCCTTTAAGACCATTTGATGGCCATATTCTGCAAATCCACTGTATACCCATCTATAATTTTCTCTTTCAGGAAGCAGTTTTTTTAGTTCTTGAAATTTTTCGCTATTGGTTATTTCGTTGTCATCATTATCTATATTGTTTTGTTTTTGCTCAATATCATTTTGCTGTTTTAAAATATTTTTGTTTTGGCATGAAATAAGTTGAAGTATAATCATTAATATTAAAAGCAATAAAATAGGCTTATGTTTTATAATCCATAGGAAATTATAATAAAATCTTATATTAAAAAAATTAATGTTGATTTTATTGAAACTTTGTCTGGCATGTTTACATGCCAGAGTCGTTATAACCTTATTGAATTTTGGATAATTTAAAATATAATTTCTGTTTATGGATATAGGCAAAATCTTCTTTAATTTATTAATTATTTTAATTGAAGATTTTGTTCTATTGATGATTTTATTCATATTTCTATAACCTCCAAAATTAAACAAGAAATTACAAAAATCTTACTATCTAACAAAATACCCTTATTAGTAATTATTATACCTTCACTTTATTAAACTTAAATTAATAAATGTAATAATATAAAAATTAGATGAGATCAAGTTAAATCAATACTTTAATTAAAAATTCATTAATTATAAGAATTGATTGTTATGGAAATAATACATAAAATTTTCTTTATAACTGGACTAGGTTAGCAATTATATTATGTAAGGTTTGAGTGATAAGATATGCAGATTACTTGAGTTGTTAAAGGTATTAGGTATCAAATCTAGAATATAGGTAATATTAATGATTTGTATTTTATGTAGATAGGTAAAAATATGTTATAAATAGGAGGATTATATGGATAGAGTTAAAGCTATTAAAAATGAGTTGTCAAAGTATATTGATGAAGAAAAAGCAAAGTATCTACCCAATTTTTTTAAAGCTTTCCCAGGGGGATATGGCGAAGGGGATAAATTTATAGGAGTAGCTGTGCCAAATCAAAGAAAAATAGCAAAAAAGTTTAAAGATTTATCTTTGAATGAAATACAGAAGCTATTAAATGAAGATATACATGAATATAGATTAACGGCATTGTTTATATTAGTTCATAAATTTGAGAAAAGTGATAACACAGGGAAAAAAGAAATAGTGGATTTCTATATAAAAAATATTAATAGAGTAAATAATTGGGATTTGGTTGATTCAACAGCTTATAAAATTTTAGGTCCATATTTAATAGATAAAGATAAGGCTTTACTATATGATTTTGCAAAAACAGATCATCTCTGGAAACAGAGGATTTCGATTGTTACTACTTACTATTTCATTAAGAATGGGGAATATGAAGACACATTAAAAATTTCAAAATTACTATTAGACCATAAGCATGATTTAATTCATAAGGCTGTAGGTTGGATGTTAAGAGAGATAGGTAATAGAGATAAAGAAGTTGAAGTAGAATTTTTAAAAAGATATTATAAAAAAATGCCAAGAACTATGTTGAGATATGCAATAGAAAAATTTGATAAAGAGGAAAGAAATAAATATTTAAAAGGTGAGATATAGCGTTAGAGTTAATAAAGCCGGGTAATCAATCTTTTAATTGATTGCCCGGCTTTTTATGAATAGAATCTGAAGTAGTTATAACAACTTTGTAATGACTTTGGTGGAGTTTTTTCAGCCAAATTTTCAACCTGCCCTTCCATATAACTTCTAGAATTTAAACTTCTTATAATCCATAGGAAATTATAATAAAATCTTATATTTTAAAATTTAATGTTGATTTTATTGAAACTTTGTCTGGCATGTTTACATGCCAGAGTCGTTATAAACTGCATTGATTTGGGGATAATTTTAAATATAATTTCCGTAATGGATTTCAACAAAATCTACCTTGATTTATTTAAATCGAAGATTTTGTTCAAACTTTATTTAAAAAATTTTTTCTTGAAGTTAAAATAGAATCTTAATTAAATAAAATTTAAACTTTATACTTTTGTTGTAAGTTGCTATAAGCTACTAGATTCTATTCTTTAAAGAAGAATATTTAATTATATTCTTCTTATTCTATATATACCAATAAAAATATATCTTAAACATAAATTTAGATTTTTTAAGAAAATTTTATTCCAATTGATGAAAAAATTACATAAACAACTTTCTACAAAAATCGTTTTCGACACTTTACTTAAATAAAGCGATAAAGTATAATATAGATTAATACACATTTAAGTCCGACAAAAATTTTCCCGGGAAGATTTTGGAACAAGGAATATGGATTATAAAGAACATACTATTAAAGGGGGAAGTCTATGAAGAAAATTAAGAAAATATTGAAAAAAACATCTAATCTGATTATTTTAGCTATGTTCTTAGGAATTGTTGTAGGGGTTATAATGGGAGAAAAGGCTTCATATTTTGCTCCGTTAGGTCAATTGTTTATGCAGTTAATAAAGATGCTTGTATTACCTTTAATAACTGTATCAATTATTTCAGGGGCTGCTTCTCTAGGAAACACCAAGTCAGCAGGGAAAATAGGCATAACTACTTTTGTGTATTTTATGGGTACTACTATAATTGCTGTAATTATAGGACTTATATTAGGTAATATTTTTAAACCTGGACTAGGATTAGATATTTTAACTATTAAATCTATGTTTTCAGATGAATATGCTAGTAGAGGGTCAACACCAGGTTTTTGGGAAACAGTTTTAGGAATAATACCAGTAAACCCTTTTAAAGCCTTAATTGAGGGCAATATACTGCAAATCTTATTTTTTAGCTTATTTTTAGGATTTGGGATTTCTACTTTGGAGAAATCTAAAAAGGAAGCATTGATAAACATATTTGACTACTTATCAGAAGCTCTAATTTGGATGGTTGAAAAAGTTATTTATATAGCACCAATAGGGGTATTTGGTCTAATGGCTGATGCAGTTGGTACATTTGGATATACAACGCTTTATTTAGTATTAAAGCTTCTGTTAGTATATATATTAGCATTAGGTTTACAGACATTTGGACTATATCCTTTATTAGTAAAGATTTTTACAGAAGTTTCACCAAAGAAATTTCTATCAAAAGTAAAAAAAGCTCAAATAGTAGCTCTGTCAACAGCTTCTTCTATGGGTACATTACCTGTAACTTTTGAAGTATGTGAAGAAGAGTTAGATGTAACAAACAGTACTACTTCTTTTGTTTTACCATTAGGAGCAACTATAAATATGGATGGTGGAGCTATTTACTACGCTTTAGTAGCAATGTTCTTTGCTCAGATGTTTAATATAGATTTAGGAATTTTTGATTACGTCGCTATAATATTGACAGCTACAATAGGATCCATTGGACAAGCAGGAGTACCTGGTCCTTCATTACTTGTTGTTGCAGTTCTTCTATCAGCTAATATTCCTGTAGTTGGATTGCCTTTATTATTTGGTGTCGATCGTATATTTGACATGTTGAGAACAGCAGTCAATGTTACTGGAGATGCAACTTGTGCGGTTATAGTTGATAATTTAGTTAAAGATACAACTGATGGTAAATAGATAATAAGCTAAACTGAGGCAGCGAATTTAATTTGATGCCTCAGTTTTTTTATCTGTGTCTTGCTTATTGTTTTCTGTGAGCTAGAAGTTAATATATTTACAACTATCGTTAAATAATATATGATAGAAATGTTCTAAATTAAAGTTAATGGAGGACTGAAAATGGCAAAAGTAATTTTGAAAAAACATAGAGACAAGAGAATATTAAATGGTCATTTATGGGTTTTTGATAATGAAATTGAACGAATTGAAGGAGATTACGAACCAGGTGATATTGTAGACGTATACAATAGCAGAGATAAATTTTTAGGAAGAGGTTACATAAATCCAAAGTCTAAAATACGAGTGCGTATTATGACACGCAAACAAGAAGAAATAAATAGAGAATTTTTCAAAAAGAGAATTGAGCAAGCTTGGGAGTATAGAAAAAAATTGGTTGATACATCTAGCTGTCGTGTTATATTTGGAGAAGCTGATTTTATTCCAGCTCTTATAGTTGATAAGTTTAGCGATTATTTAGTAATTCAAACTCTTGCATTAGGCATAGATAAATATAAAGATATGATTGTTGAGCTTCTTGATGAAATTATCAAACCAAAGGGGATATTTGAAAGAAATGACGTTCCAGTAAGGGAACTAGAAGGATTAGAGCAGAAAAAGGGATTTTTAAAGGGACCATTTGATACTAAAGTTGAAATCGTTGAAAATGGAATAAAAATGATTGTTGATGTAGAAAATGGACAAAAAACTGGATATTTCTTAGACCAAAGAGAGAATAGAGCTGCTATCAAGCCTATTGTTAAGGATGCTAGAGTATTAGATACTTTTACACATACAGGAGGATTTGCATTACATGCAGCACATTATGGTGCTAAAGAGGTAATAGCTGTTGATATTTCAGAACATGCGATAGACTATGTAAAACAAAACGCAAAATTAAATGGATTTGAAGATAAAATCCAAGGTGTTGTAGGCAATGTTTTTGATGTATTAAGGGAGTATCATAAAAATAAAGAAAAATTTGATGTAGTAATATTGGATCCACCAGCATTTTGTAAGTCCCGTTCTGCTTTAGAAGGAGCATATCGAGGATATAAAGAAATTAATTTAAGAGCAATGAAGATAATTAAACCAGGTGGATTTTTAGTTACTTGTTCATGCTCTCATTATATGACACCTGAGCTATTTATGGAGATGATTCAAGATGCAGCAAAAGATGCTAAAAAGACATTAAGACAGATAGAAGTGCGTACTCAGGCAAAAGACCATCCAATTCTATTAGGTTCAGACGAGTCATTATATTTAAAATGTGTAATTGTACAGGTTATGTAGAGCCAACGAACCCAGTTCGTTGGCTTAATATTATTTAATGAGACTCGAAAGAGGAATAGCGAATAACTAAGTGGCTTTTGGTTGATTCAGGCTGTATACAAAATAAAACTATAATGATTGAAAAAACAAATTCAAGCGGCTTTTGGTTGCTTTTTGTTGTAAATTCAATATTATTCAAATTTTGTGAAAAATTAAATAAAGTTAACAAATTAAATGTTAAATATTTTTAAAAATAACCTATGAATCTGTAAAAATACACATTTTCGTAAAACAATCCAAAAAACATGGCAAAAAAAACCATTGAAAAATAAATAAGCATATTGTACCATGTTAATTGTCGATTTAATACCAACCTTGCCGAATTTGTTAACACCTCTGTAATCTTAATTGTTTGAAAATTTAGCTTCTTAAAAAAATTAAAGGTTCCGATTTTCATTGTGTCATAACAAAATGTGTTTTAGACTTTGTCTCTAAAGCGAGGGAGCCCTCGATGAAAAATTTATAAAAATAAAGGAGGAAAACGTTATGCTAAGAAACAAAAAACTAGTTTTAGTAGTAACTTCAATTTTAGTATTAGCCCTTGCTTTAGCTGGATGCGGACAAAAACCAGCTGAAGATGCTAAGGTACAAAAAGATACGATAGTAGTTGCACAAAGTGCAGATGCAAAATCATTAGATCCACATGCAACAAACGATTCAACATCAGCAAATGTAATGACTCAAATTTATGACACATTAGTTTACGCTACAGAAGATATGGAATTACAACCAGGATTAGCTGAAAGTTGGAACCAAGTAGATGAAACAACATGGGAATTTAATCTTAGAAAAGGTGTTAAATTCCACAACGGTGAGGAATTAAAGGCAAGCGATGTTAAGTTTACATTAGATAGAATGATGCAATCAAGCAAAGTTAGTCATATAGTAGAAGCAATTGATTCAGTAGAGGTAGTTGACGATTATAAAGTTGTTATAAAAACTAAAGAACCATTCAGCCCATTATTAGCACACTTAGCTCACAGTGCAGCATCAATATTAAATGAGAAAGCTGTAAAAGAAGCAGGTGAGAATTACGGACAAAATCCAGTTGGTACTGGTCCGTTTAAATTCGTAAGCTGGGAAGCAGGAGATAAAATAACTTTAGAAAGATTCGATGATTACTTCAGAGGACCTGCTAAAATCAAAAACATAGTATTTAGAGTAGTTCCAGAAGGAACAAACAGAACAATAGGATTAGAAACAGGAGAAATTGATATTGCATATGGTATAGAGCCAATCGATAAGGATAGAGTAGCAAATCACGAAAAATTACAATTAATCGAAGCACCATCATTAGCTATGTACTATATCGGATTTAACTGTGAAAAAGCTCCATATGACAATAAACTTGTAAGACAAGCTATAAGCTATGCTATAAATCCAGATGATATAATCGAAGCTGTTTTAAGCGGTTCAGGATTTAAAGCTAATTCACCAATTGCTCCAGGAGTATTTGGACATAATGATGAATTAAACAGATATCAATACAATCCAGAAAAAGCAAAAGAATTACTTAAAGAAGCAGGATATGAAAACGGATTTAAAACTAAACTTTGGATAAGTGGTTCATTAGCTAACCAAATAGCACAAATTGTACAAGCTCAATTAAAAGAAGTAGGTATAGATGTAAGTATTGAATCTTTAGAGTGGGGAACTTATATAGATAAAACTGCTAAAGGAGAACAAGAAATGTTCTTCCTAGGATGGGGAACAGTTACTGCAGATGCTGACTATGGTTTATATCCATTATTCCACAGCTCAGCAAAAGGTTCAGCAGGTAACAGATCATTCTATGGAAATCCAGAAGTTGACAAGTTATTAGAACAAGGTAAAGTTACAGCAGATGTTGAAAAGAGAGCAGAAATATACAAAAAAGCTCAAGAGTTAATTATGGACGATGCTCCAATATTCCCATTATTCTACAAAGTTCAAAATGCTGGAACACAAAAATTCATAAAAGGATTTAAGCTTCATCCAGCAGGACATCACAAGCTATACAATGTATATTTTGAGTAAAAATTAACTTTAGAAAATAAAAAGTGGGACCAAGTTTCGGTCCTGCTTTTACTTTCAAAAGGAATAATACAAAATTTTGCGACAAATCAAACAATAACGACAATTGCAATGATATTTCGGAAGGAGGAATACAATGCATAAGTATATACTTCGCAGATTACTTCTGCTTATACCTGTTATTTTAGGTGTAACTTTCATAGTATTCTCAATAATGTATTTAACACCTGGAGATCCAGCTCAAATTATCCTTGGAGAAAGTGCGCCACCTGAAAAGGTTGCACAATTAAGAGAAGAAATGGGACTTAACGATCCATTTATTGTACAATATTTTAGATTTGTAAAAAATGGTTTAAAAGGTGATTTTGGTAGATCATATTCTACTAGAAGACCTGTTTTCTCAGAGATATTTGCAAGATTCCCAGCAACTTTAAAGCTTACTATAGCAGGAGTTTTAGTTGCAATAATAATAGGTATTCCTGTAGGTATTATTTCAGCAACTAGGCAGTATTCACTATTTGACAATGTTAGTATGATTGGTGCATTACTTGGTGTTTCAATGCCTAACTTTTGGTTTGGATTAATGTTAGTTCTTGTATTCTCAGTTATGCTAGGATGGTTTCCTTCAGGTGGAGACAACGGCTTGTCAAGTTTAGTACTTCCAGCAATAACATTAGGTACAAGTGCAGCAGCATTAATTACTCGTATGACACGTTCTTCAATGCTTGAAGTTATAAGACAAGACTATATCAGAACAGCAAGAGCTAAAGGTGTTTTAGAGAAAAAAGTAATTAACAAACACGCTTTGAAAAACGCATTAATTCCAATTATAACAGTTGTAGGTTTACAATTTGGTTATCTACTAGGTGGTGCTGTTTTAACAGAGACAGTATTCTCATGGCCTGGAGTAGGTAGATTATTAGTTGATGCAATAAGACAAAAAGATACTCCAATGGTATTGGCTTCAGTTGTTTTCGTATCAGTAACATTCAGTTTTGTGAACTTGATGGTTGATATCCTATATGCATACGTAGACCCAAGAATAAAGTCACAGTATAAATAATTTTCAATTCGCAATGTGAAGGAGGTTAAAGGATGGCAGCGGCTAAGAAAAATAAGAAAAGAAGCCAATGGGCAGAAGTTTGGAGAAGGCTTAAGAAAAATAAAATGGCAATGGTAGGACTTGCTATTTTAACAATAATAGTTTTAATGGCTGTATTTGCTGATTTTATAGCTGATTATGATAATGTTGTTATAAAACAAAACTTAAAAGAAAGATTACAAGGACCTAGTGCAAAACACTGGTTAGGAACTGACGAATTTGGTAGAGATATTTTTGCAAGATTAATACATGGTGCTAGAGTTTCTTTAAAAGTAGGTATTATAGCGGTAGGTATATCTATAATTATCGGAGGTATATTAGGTTCAATAGCAGGTTATTACGGTGGATTAGTTGATAATATCATAATGAGAGCAATGGATATATTTTTAGCTATACCAAGTATATTATTAGCAATTGCTATAGTATCAGCTCTTGGTCCAAGCTTAATGAACTTAATGATTGCTGTTGGTATTTCATCTGTTCCTTCTTACGCAAGAATAGTTAGAGCTTCAGTATTATCAATTCGTGACCAAGAGTTTATAGAAGCTGCAAAGGCTATAGGTGCGAATGACTTAAGAATAATATTAAAGCACATTATTCCTAACGCATTAGCACCAGTTATAGTTCAAGGTACATTAGGGGTTGCAGGTGCTATTCTTTCAACTGCAGGTCTAAGCTTTATCGGTTTAGGTATACAGCCGCCAGCACCAGAATGGGGAGCTATGTTAGCAGGTGGTAGAGCTTATTTAAGATACGCTTGGCACGTAACTACTTTCCCAGGTTTAGCTATAATGATTATAATATTAGCATTAAACTTCTTAGGTGACGGATTAAGAGATGCTTTAGACCCAAGGCTAAAACAGTAGTAAGAAGGGAGTGTTATGGATGAAGGAAAATAGAGAACTATTGAATATAAAGAACTTAGTTATACATTATATAACTGATGATGGAACAGTTAGAGCTGTTAACGGTATAGATATAAAGCTTAATAAAGGTGAAACATTAGGCTTAGTTGGTGAAACAGGAGCAGGTAAAACTACTACTGCTTTAGGTATAATGAGATTAGTTCCAAATCCTCCTGGAAAAATACTAGATGGTGTAATAGAGTTTGAGGGTCGTGATTTACTAAAAATTTCAGAAGAAGAAATGAGAAATATCAGAGGTAACAAAATATCAATGATATTCCAAGACCCAATGACATCTTTAAACCCAGTAATGACAGTTGGAGAGCAGATAGCTGAGGTTATTGAAATACATCAGAATGTTTCAAAACAAGAAGCAATGGAAAAAGCAGGAGAAATGCTTGAGCTAGTTGGAATACCGAAAGCTAGACTTAATGATTATCCACATCAATTCTCAGGTGGTATGAAACAAAGGGTTATTATAGCTATCGCATTAGCTTGTAATCCACAATTACTAATAGCGGATGAGCCTACAACAGCTCTTGACGTTACTATTCAAGCTCAAGTATTAGATTTAATGAACAATTTGAAAAATGAATTCCATACAGCAATGATACTAATAACACATGACCTTGGAGTTGTTGCAGAGGTTTGTGATAAAGTAGCTATTATGTATGCAGGGGAAATAGTTGAAACAGCTTCATTAGAGCAATTATTTGAAAATCCAAAACATCCTTATACACTTGGATTATTCGGTTCAATTCCAAAATTAGACGAAGAAGTAGATAGATTAAAACCAATAAAAGGATTAATGCCAGACCCAACAAATCTTCCATCAGGATGTAAATTCCATCCAAGATGTCCTTATGCAAAAGATATTTGTGCAAAGCAAGAACCAAAGGTTACAGAGATTGAAAATGGACACAAGGTTAAATGTTTGATATACGAGGGATTAGTAGATGTTGAGGAGGTGAAATAATGGCAGATAGAATTTTAGAGGTTAAGAATCTTAAGAAATACTTTAAGACTCCTAAAGGATTATTACACGCTGTAGATGGCGTTAATTTCTATATAGAAAGAGGAAAGACTCTTGGAGTAGTTGGAGAGTCTGGTTGTGGTAAGTCTACAACAGGTAGATTAGTTTTAAGACTATTAGAAGCTACAGACGGTGAAATATTATTTGAAGGTCAAAATATAAGAAATTTCAATAAAAAACAGCTTAGAAAACTAAGAGAAGAGATGCAAATTATCTTCCAAGACCCATTTGCATCACTTAACCCAAGGATGACAGTAAGTGAAATAATAGCAGAACCGCTTATTATACACAAAATTACTAAAAACAGAGCTGAATTAGATAAGAAAGTTTCAAAGTTAATGGAAACAGTTGGTCTTGCAGAAAGACTAGTTAATGCATATCCACACGAATTAGATGGTGGTAGAAGACAAAGAATTGGTATAGCAAGAGCGTTAGCGTTAAATCCTAAATTCATAGTTTGTGACGAGCCAGTTTCAGCATTAGACGTTTCAATACAAGCACAGGTTTTAAATCTAATGCAAGATTTACAAGATGAGCTTGGGCTTACTTATATGTTCATAACTCATGACTTATCAGTAGTTAAACATTTCTCTGATGATATTGCAGTTATGTATTTAGGTAAGCTAGTTGAGAAGGCAGAATGTAAGGAATTATTTGATAGACCATATCACCCATATACTAAAGCTTTATTATCTGCTATACCAGTACCAAGTATTAAGAAGAAAAGAGAAAGAATCATTCTTAAAGGAGAAGTATCTTCACCAATCAATCCTCCACCAGGATGTAGATTTGCAAAGAGATGTCCTTATGCTAAGGACAAGTGTTTCAATGAAGAGCCTAAATTAGTAGATATAGGCAATGAACATTTTGTTGCATGTCATTATGTAAAAGAAATAAATAATATCTAAAAACATAAAGCGGCAAATGCCGCTTTATGTTTTTAGTAAGTTCCTTTCTACACAAATTCTTGTAGATAACTGTTTTGTTCCTGCTTTTTCAAAATCTATTATAATATTTTCATCATCTATAAATTTTATAATTCCTTTACCAAATTTTTTATGTTCTACAGTAGCACCAACTTTATAATCATGTCTTAATGGTCTCCCTATAACTTCTATTTCCTGAACAAACCTTGAGGGAAGTACTCTTTCTCCATTTTTGAAGTTTATAGTTATCAAATTAAGATCTCTTTTGGCTCTAGTGATTCCTACATAAAATAGTCTGCGTTCTTCTTCGAAAGGCTTAATAACATTCGATTCTAATGCTTCAATACTGCTAGACGAAGGGAATTCACCATCTATTAGATCTATAATATATACGTTTTCAAACTCTAATCCTTTAGCTGAATGTATAGTTGAAAGGGTTACTGCATTGTTTCTATTAAATTTTGCATGCTCTAACATTTCAGCTAGGCTATCTAGTCTTGCTAAAAATTCGCTAATAGAATTAGTTTCTTTTGCAATTATTTTTAATATTGATATTATAGCGTTTGAATATTCGAATGAATTACCATATTTTCTTGAATTACTTATAAGAAATTCTCTATATTCCAGTTCATTTTCTATAAAAGATATTGCATCATAAGCCTTTAGTTTCGATAAGTATTTGAAGTCAGATTTCAATCTGACGTAATTTCTTTTTTGAAAGTTTTTTAATTCTGGCAGATTTATTAAACTTTCAAAAATGTTTTCATTTGGCTTTGTTGATTTTATATATTCAACACTTTTCTTAGTAATATAACCATTCATTTTATAGTAGATTTTTTGGAAAGAGTTTATATCAGTATTGTCTAAAGAAAGCTTCAAGAAAGAGATTATGTCCTGACAAACCCAATGTTTAAACACATATAATTTCTTTGTATCCTTTATATAGAACGAAATATTATTTCTTTCGAGTTTGTCTATTAAGCCTACCGAAGATATATTGTTTCTAAAAAGTATAGCAGTAGTAGATAAATCCTCGATTTTTTTTAATTGCCTGATGATATATTCTATTTGGTCAAACTCATCATTTAATTTAATAATTTTTATTGGTTCGTTTTCTTCATTTCTTGTATATAAGTTTTTTTCAAATCTAATTTTATTTAATTGTATAAACTTATTACTAATATCTACGATAGTTTTAGTTGAACGAAAGTTTTCTTCCATAAAGAACATTTTAGCATCAGGATAATCTATATTTTTAAAATTTAATAGTTCATGAGGTGTAGCCCCTCTAAATCCATAAATAGACTGGTCATCATCAGCCACTACAAATAAATTATTTCTAGGATATGCAAGTAGTTTGATTAATCTGTTTTGAATTTTTGATGTATCTTGTCCTTCATCTACTTGTATATAAGGATATCTTTTTCTGCATTGTGCTAAAATAACTGGGTTATTTTCTAATATATTTAGAGAAAGGGTAAGCATGTCGTCAAAATCGATAAAGCCTGCCCTTTTTTTATAGTTTTCATACTCTATAAATATATTGTATAGATTTTTTATACCAAAATTATTGAAACTGTTAATGTCTTCTGGTTTAATCATCATATTTTTTATATAGCTTATAGTGTTTATCAAATCTTCTAGTTTTTCTTCATTAATTTGTATTTTATTAATTTTATAGTAGATTTCTTTCAATAATAAACTTTTATTTATTTTAGAATCATTACCTTCTAAAAGTTCATATTTTATCCCTTTTATTTTTGAAAAATATCTTATAACTGAATAAGAGAAGCTGTGTATAGTAGAAAAATTAGGCTTTATATTTGATATGTTGCCAAAAGTTGATATAAATCTGTTTTTCATATCTAAAGCAGCAGCTTTACTGAATGTAATTGTTAGAATATTGTTTGGATTAACTCTATGATTTAATATTAAGTTAGCAGTTCTGCATATAAGGACTGTGGTTTTACCTGCACCGGGAACAGCTAGAACGATTGCTGGTCCTTCTTTATGTAAAACAGCTTCCTTTTGCTGCTTAGTAAGACATATTCCAAATTTTTTATCAAGAAGCTGAAAAAATCTATTTTGCAACAGAAGTTCCTCCTTAAATAAGATTACCTTTCATATTTTAACATATTTTATAATTTAGGTACTAGGTGCTTGGTACTTAGTACTAGAATTAGAGGATAGGGGACAGGGGACAGAGAGAAAATTTAAAATTGAAAATGTAAAATTAGAAATAGGAAACAATAAATAAAGCCCTGGATAACCAGGGCTTTACATACTATATTAGATTAATATACCTGCAATTGTAGCTGTCATGAATGCAGCAAGTGAACCACCTATTAAAGCTTTAATACCTAACTTAGCTATATCAGAACGTCTTTCAGGTGCTAATCCACCGATACCACCAATTTGAATTCCGATTGAACTGAAGTTAGCAAAACCACAAAGAGCGTAAGTTAAAATGATAATTGTTCTTTGGCTTAATACACCATCTTTAATTAAAGTTGATAGATTTGCGTAAGCAAAGAACTCGTTTATAACGATTTTTTGGCCTAATAGATTACCTGCTTGAATTACATCGCTCATAGGTACACCCATGATGAATGCTAATGGAGCAAATAATCTACCTAGTATCCATTCTAAGCTTAAGAAATCAAGACCTATTATACCACCAAACCAGCTTAATAATGAGTTTAATAAAGCAACCATAGCTATAAAAGCAAGTAACATAGCTCCAACATTTAAAGCTAATGATAAACCTTCGCTAGCACCTCTTGCAGCAGCGTCTATAACATTTGCATCTAATTCTTCTAATTTAACATCAACTTTTCCTTTAGTTACTGGCGTTTCTGTTTCTGGAATCATTATTTTAGCGATAACAAGACTGGCAGGTGCAGACATTATACTAGCAGCTATTAAGTGACCTGCATCAACACCCATTGAAACGTATCCAGCCATAACTCCACCTGCAACAGTAGCCATACCACCTGTCATAACTGTTAATAACTCTGACTTAGTCATTGATTTGATATATGGCTTGATTACAAGAGGAGCTTCTGTTTGTCCAACAAATATATTTGCTGCTGCTGATAAAGATTCAGCACCACTTGTACCCATTAATTTAAGCATTACTTTAGCTAAGAATGATACCACAACTTGCATTACGCCTAAGTGATATAAAATAGTCATAAGTGATGAGAAGAATATTATTGTAGGTAATATTTGTAAAGCAAATATGAATCCAAAGCTTTCTACATTTAGTAAATTACCGAATAGGAAAGCAGTTCCTTCTTTTGTGAAATCAAGTAATTTTGTTACTAAATCACTTAAGAATGTAAAAGCAACTTGACCAGGCGTCCACTTTAGAACTAAAAGTGCAAAGATAAGTTGCATAGAAGTACCTATTACTACAAGTCTCCAATTGATCTTTTTCTTGTTCTCAGATAATAAGTAAGCAATAAATATCATTACGAAAACACCTAAAAAACTTATTAATTTTTCCATTTGTATCTCCTTTCTAATTTTTTTATCTTTTGATTTTCCAGAAAACAAGAAACGCTTTCCCATTATAGCATAACCCTAATAGGTTTGCAAAGAAAAAATTTTAAAATATATAAAAATTTTTAATTAAAATTAAAGACTAAAAATAGCGACAAACATTATTATAGCAAACGTTTTTACTAAAGGGAATAAGTAATTTATGGAAATAGGGATTAGGTACTGAGTACTTGGTACTAGATGTGGAAGAATGTAAAATTGAAAATGTAAAATTATCTGGCTATTCATTTTTTGTTTTTTGAATATCGAACAACGAATGACGAACATCGAATAGTTAAATAGTGAAAAAACTATTGACAACGCATATAATAATATGTATAATTATTTTTGTCGGCAAAACGCTTATGGATTACGCGGGTGTGGCGGAATTGGCAGACGCGCTAGACTTAGGATCTAGTGCCTTCGGCGTGGGGGTTCGAGTCCCTCCACCCGCACCACTGACATAAAGTAAAAAGCCAATGGGTGAACCATTGGTTTTTTTCGTATTTTCAAAAAAGTATTTTATACAAAATAAGACAATAATAGACATTGAAAAAATTTTTATGATATAATATAGTGGTTCAAGACTGCAATTAAATAAGTTTATTGTTTTTTGTACAGTAAATAGAACAAAATCTTCGATTTAAGCAAATATTGTAAGGAAGATTCTGTTGAAATCCATTACGGAAATTATATTTAAAATTATCTACAATATTAATAAGGAGTATAATTTCCTATGGATTATAAAAATGGCATCAAAAGGCGATAATTACTAATTGAAGACAGAAAATGAAAACTACATAAAAATATTAAACAACTAAAAGAAACGAGGAGGAGCGAAAATGAATTCAGAAATCATTAAAAAAGAAAATTATAATGTAACTTTGAAAATTGAAGTTGATGAAAAGAAATTTGAAGAGGGAGTTCAAAAAGCATATTTAAAGAACAGACATAAGTTCAATATACCAGGATTTAGAAAAGGTAAAGCTCCAAGAAGAATTATAGAAGCGAGATACGGAGAAGGAATATTTTATGAAGACGCTATAAACATTGTTTTTCCTGAAGCATATAATGAAGCAATAAAAGAGCACAACTTAGAGCCAGTAGACAGACCAGTAATCGACGTAGAGCAAATTGAAAAAGGTAAGCCTGTAGTATTTACAGCAGAAGTTATAGTTAAGCCAGAAGTTAAGTTAGGTGACTATAAAGGTATAGAAATCGAAAAGATAGAGTATAATGTTACAGAAAAAGATGTTGAAGATGAATTAAAATCAATGCAAGAAAGAAATGCTAGATTAGTAGAAGTAACAGATAGACCAGCAAAAGAAGGAGATATATTAACAATTGATTATGAAGGATATGTAGATGGAGAGAAATTTGAAGGTGGTACAGCATATAATCAGATATTAGAAATTGGTTCAGGCAGATTTATACCTGGTTTCGAAGAGCAATTAATTGGCAAGAATAAAGATGAAGAATTCGAAATAAATGTTAAATTCCCAGAAGAATATCATGCAGAAAACCTTGCTGGTAAAGACGCTACATTCAAAATAAAAATACATGAGATTAAAGAAAAAGATTTACCTGAATTAGATGATGAATTTGCAAAAGATGTTAGTGAATTTGATACTTTAGATGAATTAAAGGAAGATATTAAGAAAAGATTAGAAAAGCAAGCTAAAGATAGAGAAAAAGCTGAAAAAGAAAATAAGGTAATAGAAAAAGTTGTAGAAGCAGCAGAAGTAGATATACCAGAAGTAATGATTGAAAATGAAGTAGATTATCAAGTAAGAAATTTTGAGTTTACTTTAAGATATCAAGGATTAGACTTAAATAAATACTTAGAATTAACAAATACTAAGATAGAAGATTTAAAGGAAAAATTTAGACCAGAAGCTGAAAAGACAGTAAAAACAGAATTAGTTTTAGAAGCAATAGCTAAGAAAGAAAACATAAAAGAGACTGAAGAAGATTTAGATGAAGAATTAAAGAAAATTGCTGCACAATACGGACAAGATTTTGAGAAATTTAAGAAAAACATAAGAGAAGAAGAGTTAGAATACATTAAAGAGGGTATAATTAAAAGGAAAACAGCTGAGTTTTTAGTAGAAAATGCTAAATTCCAGTAAACTTTTGACCAGGAGGGATAATCTATGGCATTAGTGCCAGTTGTTGTTGAGCAGACTAATAGAGGTGAAAGATCATACGATATTTATTCCAGACTATTAAAAGAAAGAATTATTTTCATAACTGATGAAATCAATGATACAACTGCGAGCTTAGTAGTAGCTCAGTTGTTATTCTTAGAAGCAGAGGACCCTGATAAAGATATTCAACTTTATATAAATAGTCCAGGAGGTTCTATAACTGCAGGTTTTGCAATTTATGATACAATGCAGTATATTAAGCCTGATGTTTCAACAATATGTATAGGAATGGCAGCTAGCATGGGAGCATTCTTACTTGCAGCTGGAGCTAAAGGTAAGAGATTTGCGCTTCCTAATGCTGAAGTTATGATACATCAGCCTTTAGGAGGAACTAGAGGTCAGGCTGAAGATATCAGAATACATGCTGAGAGAATAATTAAAATGAGAGAGAAGATAAATAAAATTTTAAGCGAAAGAACAGGTCAATCATATGAAAGAATTTCAAGAGATACAGATAGAGATTTCTTTATGTCAGCATATGAAGCAAAGGAATACGGATTGATAGATGATGTAATAACTTTTAGGAAATAACATTAAGAGAGGTGTCATAATGTCAAGATTTGAACAAAAACAGCTTAAATGTTCTTTTTGCGGAAAAACTCAAGATCAAGTTAGAAGACTAATAGCAGGACCTAATGTGTATATTTGTGACGAGTGTATTGAGTTATGCCAAGAAATAATTGATGAAGAATTTGAAGAAATAATGGAGTTTGATTTAAATGAACTTCCTAAGCCAAAAGAAATAAAAGAAATATTAGACCAGTATGTAATAAAGCAGGACAGAGCAAAAAGAGCATTGGCTGTTGCAGTGTATAATCATTACAAACGCATAAATAGAAAGACTACTGACCAAGACGTTGAATTACAAAAGAGTAATATTGTACTAATTGGTCCTACAGGTTCTGGTAAGACACTGCTTGCTCAGACTCTTGCTAAAATCTTAAACGTTCCTTTTGCTATAGCTGACGCTACTTCTTTAACTGAAGCAGGATATGTCGGAGAAGATGTTGAAAATATTTTGCTTAAATTAATACAAGCGGCAGACTACGATATCGAAAGAGCAGAAAAAGGTATTATCTATATAGATGAGATTGATAAGATAGCAAGAAAATCTGATAATCCGTCAATTACTAGAGATGTTAGTGGTGAAGGTGTTCAGCAAGCACTTCTTAAAATTTTAGAAGGGACAATTGCTAGTGTTCCACCTCAAGGAGGAAGAAAACACCCTCATCAAGAGTTTATTCAAATAGATACTACTAACATCCTATTCATAGTTGGTGGAGCATTTGACGGTATAGAAAAGATAATTCAAAAAAGAATAGGTAAGAAGTCTATGGGCTTCGGAGCTGAAATACAAAGTAAGGAAGTAAAAGATGTAGGAGAGCTGTTAAAACAAATTGAGCCAGGAGATTTATTGAAATATGGACTTATTCCAGAGTTTGTAGGAAGAATACCAGTTATAGTTACATTAGAACAGCTTGATAAAGAAGCCTTGAAAGATATTCTTACTAAGCCTAAAAATGCTATCGTTAAGCAGTATAAAGAGCTGTTCAAAATGGATGATGTTGAGCTTGAATTTGATGAAGAAGCATTAGAAGTAGTGGCTCAAAAAGCTATTGAAAGAAAAACTGGTGCTAGAGGTTTAAGAGGTATTCTAGAAGAAATCATGCTAGATATTATGTATGATATACCTTCTAGAAATGATATTAAAAAATGCATTATCACTAAGGATACTATTTTAAATAAATCTAAACCTACTTTTGTTTTAGCAGAAAAGAAAAAGAGAAGGACTAGAAAAAAGCAAGATAATAAAGAATCTGTATCATAAAATGTCCGCTTATGCGGACATTTTTCATGTTTTAAACCCTTCCCAAATGATAAAACTTATTTTTAATTGAAAGTTGCATTATTTTTGATAAAATATTATTGTATACCATTGGGGGGATTAATGTGGGAGTATTATCGTATGTGAAGTTTATTTTTACAATATTTCTGATAGTAATTCTTTTAAAGCAGTATGTAGAAATGTGGATTTTTTTAGATAAATTAAATCGAAAACTGCTTAAATATGTACTGCCTATTTTTGAAATTTTTCTTCTGCTTTTTTATGATGGGCTTTTCTTATTCCCTTCTGTTGTTGTATTCTTAATTTTAATATATAGATTTAATATATTGGATAATAGGGCATTTAAGACTTTTTATCCTATTAGTAAACTTAAGTTTAATATAAATATTAAGTTTATTTTGCAGGTTGTTTTCATATCACCATTTTTATTTTTCATACTCCAAGCGATAACCAGTTTTATTTTAGATAGCAGTGGAAATAATTTAATTTATCAAAAACAACTTATTGACTATTTAACGTTTTTTATATTAACATCTATAATAGCCCCAGTAGTAGAAGAGTTTACTTTTAGAGTATTGATATACGATAATTGGCTTTCTGACTTATTTAATAAAAAGATTGTTGCAGTATTACTTTCTTCTGCTATTTTTGCTTTTACTCATTTTGATTATAAAACATATATTTATACGTTTGTAACAGGTGTAATATTATGTTTTATTTATGATATTTATGGGTATTTATGTTCAGTAACTTTACATATGCTTTTTAATACATATTCATTTTTAGGAATGTTAGGTATTAATATAGAGTGGAAAAATCTCTTTATAGTATCTTTAGTTTCACTATCTATATTGGTTATAAACTATAATGTGAAAAAGAAAAATAGATTCTTATGGAGTAACAAAATCTTCAATTTAAATAAATCAAGGTAAATTTTATTGAAATCCATTACGAAAATTATTTTTAAATATTTACAATTTTAATAAGGTATAATAATTTTCTATGGATTATAAAAATTTTGCAGAAAAGAAAGAATATAGTTAGATAGATGTAAGTTATACATTACTGATTTGTACACCTAAAGGAGTTGATGTTATGGAAGAAAACAAGGTAGTAAACAGAAAAAGAGTAATACCTCTTATACCATTAAGAGGACTTTCTGTATTTCCATATATGGTAATGCATTTTGATGTTGGTAGAGATAAATCTATTAATGCTTTAGAACAGGCTATGGTAAATAATTCACTTATTTTCCTTACATCTCAAAAAGAAGCTAAGGTAGATATGCCTTCAACAGAAGATTTTTATCATGTAGGAACAGTATGTAAGATTAAGCAGATGTTAAAGCTTCCAGGAGATGCTATCAGAGTTTTAGTTGAAGGAATTAATAGAGGTAAAATTACTGAGATTTTAAAAGAAGACCCATATTTTGAGGTAGAGATAGAAGAATTTATTTACGATACTGAAAAGGAAAAAGATATAGAAACAGAGGCTATGATGAGGCTTGTATTAGAAGCCTTTGAGGAGTATGTTAAAGTAGGTAATAAAGTTTCTCCAGATGTAGTGATTACAGTTTCTGAAATTGATGAACCAGGAAGATTAGCAGATGTTATAGCATCATATATTCAGTTGAAACCAGAGGATAAACAAAAAATATTGGAAGCTTTTGACCCTTATGAAAGATTGGAAACTCTATACATAATTTTGAAAGAAGAAATAGAAGTATTAGAAATTGAAGAAAAGATATATCAAAGAGTGAGAAAGCAAATAAACAAATTGCAGAAGGAATATTATCTTAAAGAGCAGCTAAAGGCTATACAAAAAGAATTAGGAGAAGACGATGGAATAGAAGCTGAAGTTGAAGAGTATAAGGAGAAAATAAATAAAATAAAAATGCCAAAGGAAGTAAAAGAAAAGGCATTGAAGGAAGCAGACAGATTATTAAAATTATCTCCTGCATCAGCAGAGACTGGTGTTATAAGAAATTATTTAGAGTGGATTATTGAGCTTCCTTGGGACAAGAAGACTAAAGATAGAATTGATATTAAGAAATCTAGAGAAATATTGGATGAAGACCATTATGGTCTTAAAGATGTTAAAGAGAGAATTCTTGAATATCTAGCTATAAGACAGTTAGCAAAAAATATGAAAGGGCCAATTTTATGTTTGGTTGGACCTCCTGGAGTTGGAAAGACTTCAATTGCTAAATCTATAGCTAGGTCTTTAAATAGAAAATTTGTCAGAATGTCTCTTGGTGGAGTAAGAGATGAAGCAGAAATCAGAGGGCACAGAAGGACATATGTAGGAGCTATACCAGGTAGAATAATATCTTCAATGAGAAAAGTAGGTTCAAAAAATCCTGTATTTTTATTCGATGAAATAGATAAATTAAGTAGTGATTTTAGAGGAGATCCAGCATCAGCATTATTGGAGGTTTTAGACCCTGAGCAGAATAGTACATTTACTGACCATTATTTAGAAGCACCTTTTGATTTATCAAAGGTTATGTTTATAACAACAGCGAATACAACATCTACAATTCCAAGACCATTACTTGACAGAATGGAAGTTATAAGAATATCTGGTTATACAGAAGAAGAAAAAGTACAGATAGCAGTAAAGTATCTGTTACCTAAACAGATGAAAGAGCATGGCTTGAAAAAAGAAAACATAATAATATCAGAAAATACTATAAGAGATATTATAAACAAATATACAAGAGAAGCTGGTGTTAGAAATCTTGAAAGAAATATAGCGAATATATGCAGAAAAGTCGCTAAAAAGATAGTAGAGGATAATGTAAAAACTGTAAGAATAAATAGTAGTAACTTGCATAAATATTTGGGTATTCCTAAATTTAGATATGAAAAAGCGGCCGAGGAGCATCAGGTGGGAATAGCAACAGGTCTAGCTTGGACTGCATTTGGTGGAGAAACTTTATCTATTGAAGTTAATTGTATGAATGGAACAGGTAAATTGCAGCTTACAGGACAGCTTGGAGATGTAATGAAGGAATCGGCAATGGCAGGTATAAGCTATATTAGGTCGAAGGTTAGCGAATTAGGCATAGAAGATGATTTTTATAAAGAAAAGGATATACACATTCACGTTCCGGAAGGAGCTATTCCTAAAGATGGACCATCAGCGGGTATAACAATGGCTACTGCTGTAATATCTGCTTTATCAAATATCCCAGTTAGAAGTGATGTAGCCATGACTGGTGAAATTACTTTAAGAGGTAGAGTGCTACCTGTAGGTGGAATAAAAGAGAAGGTTTTAGCAGCACACAGAGCAGGTATTAAAAAAGTTTTATTGCCTTGGGATAATAAAAAGGATATGGAAGAAATACCTGATAAAGTTAAGAGAAAATTAGAATTTGTATTGGTTAAGAATATGGATGAAGTATTAGAAAATGCATTAGTGAAAAAGGATGATGGCGATGAAGATTAGAGATGTAAAATTACTAATTACAGCAGTAAATGAGGATCAGTATCCAAGTGAAGGAGTACCAGAAATAGCTTTAGCAGGAAGGTCTAATGTAGGAAAGTCTTCACTTATCAATGCATTGATTAACAGAAGAAATTTTGCAAGGACTAGTTCTCAGCCCGGAAAAACACAGACAATAAACTTTTACAGTATAAACGATGAGCTTAGATTAGTGGATTTACCTGGATATGGATATGCTAAGGTTTCGGTAAAAGAGAGAGAAAAATGGGGTAAGATGATAGAAAATTATCTAACAAGTAGAAAATCACTTAAAGAAGTTTTTCTTCTTTTAGATATTAGACACGCTCCAGGGGAACATGATAAGATGATGTATAATTGGATAAAATCCTTTGGCTATAAGGGAATAATTATAGCTACTAAAGCAGATAAAATTGCTAAGGGTAAGTGGATGAAACACATATCAATAATAGCAAAAGAGTTAGGAGTAGAAGATAGAAATTTGATAATACCATTTTCTGCAACTAAAAAGGTGAATATAGATAAGATATGGGAGATTGTTGAAAACATTTTAAATGAATCTTAAATAGAAATTAAGAGGGACTTAATTGTCCCTCTTTAACTTTTGTTAAGTTTTATTTCACCAAGAATCATTCCTGTAAGAATGAGTATACTCCCTAGAATTGCTTTAGCTGTCATAACTTCATGAAGAAGTATATAGGCAAATATAGCAGAAAAAACAGGTTCTGCTGTATATATTAAGGCAGTATGTGTAGGCGATGTAAATCTTTGCATAGTATTTTGAATTATATATGCTCCAGATGTAGCTAGAATACCTGTAATAAATATAGCTATCCATACATCTGTAGATTTAGGAATAATGAAGTTTTCTGTAGATAGAGAAAAAATTAAACTTAACATTCCGACAATTCCTATTTGTATAACGGCTAAAGCTATTGAGTCAACCTCTGTTGTATATTTTCCAACTAGTATTATATGAAAAGCAAATGCAAAAGCGCATATTAAAGTATAAAAGTCTCCTATATTGAGAGATAAATTCGTATTAAGAGTCATAAATCCGAGTCCTAGTATTGCTAGTAATATACCAATTATAGTTGATATATTTGGTGTTTTTTTTAGCAGAATTGCAGAAAAAACTGGCACTAATACAACAGAAAAACCAGTTATAAATCCAGATTTAGATGCTGTTGTATATAATAAACCAACAGTTTGGAATGCATAACCAGCAAATAGAACTATGCCAATAATAGAACCTAAAAATAAAGTTTTTTTATTTAATTTTTTCATATTTTTAAAGAATATTAGATAAGAAACTAAAAAAGCAACAAAAAATCTAATAGTTAAGAAATTATATGTAGGGATATCTTTAAGAGCATTTTTTGTTATTACAAAAGTAGATCCCCAAACGATTGTAACTAACAAAAGAGCTAAATCAGCTTTAAGTTGTTTTGTCACTTTATTCCCCTCCAGAAGATTTGTTTTATAAATTATAACATATATAAATATGATATACAGAATGTTGATAAAGCAAATTATTTATGAAAATATAAGTGATTCTACAAGATATATAAATATGTTATAATAAATTTGATTTTAAAACTTTTGATTAACTGTTTGTCCAAGTGGGTATAATAATTTTGGTGAAAAAAATAAATAATTAATACAATTGGATGGATGTGATTGTGTTGAACCTAATAATTAAAGAGACCATTTCGAGCGATTTGTACAAAGTAAAAAACATTATAGATGAAATAATTAATGAAGTTAATAGAGTGATTTGTGATGAGAACATAATATTTGATGTAAAACTCATTTTAAGTGAACTTGTAGTGAACAGTGTAATCCATGGGAATAAACAGGATGAATGCAAGATAGTTAATATTTATTTAAGAATACAGGATGAACTGATTAGGATTGAAGTAACTGATGAGGGCAAAGGAGTTGATTATAATATAGATGAGTATGATCCTATGGATTTGAAAATTGGTGGAAGAGGACTTGTAATAGTTGATGGGTTAAGTGATGAGTTTTATATTGAAAGGAATAAAGTTGTATCAATTAAATATATATAAAAAATATAAATGTTTTTAATTAATAAAAATTAGGCTAACAGTTGGCAGTCGACAGCTGTTAGCCATATTTATTTTATACGTCTATTTTTCAACCATTTCAACTGCTCTATGAGGACAATAATTTACGCATTTGCCACAACCAATACAGATATCAGGATCTACTTCAGGAGTAGATGCTCTAAAAAATCCTTCTCTTTTTTGTTTAACAGCATTAACAGGACATACTCTAACAACAGGGCAAAATGGTGATTGGTCGCATCTGTTTGGGTTAATTACTGCTTTTTTCATATTGTAATCCCTCCTTCTATATACCCTGTACGGGTATATTATAACATATAATATAGAATATTTAAAGAGGGAAATCAAAATATATTATGCAAATTCCTTGAGTTTTTTTTGATAGAAGTTTTTTTGTATTGTTTTGGAGTAACACCATATTTATTTTTGAACAGTTTTATAAAATATGAAATGTTTTCATAACCCACATTATATGCCACTTCTGTAACGTTATGTTCTTTTAAAAGTTCCTTTGCTTTTGATAACCTAATATTTTTCAAATAGTCCTTTGGTGAAATCCCTACTATTTTTTTGAAATACAAAGAGAAGTTTGATTCAGACATATTTAAGCTCCATGCTATGTCTTTTATATTTATAGCTTGGTTATAGTTTTCTTCCATATATCTAATAGCTTTATAAATGGGATTTTTATATTCTGTGTTTAATATTAGATTAGCGCCTTTTATTTTAAGTAAGTTATAAATAACTTCCTGAGCGTATAAATCTATTAAGAATTCTTTATTTTTATCAGAACTATTGTAAGTTTTTATAATCTTTGATATACAATTTTTTATCTCATTGTCACTTGTAGCAATAAACAAATCATTATAAATTAACCTATCTGTTTCTATTTTTAAATCCAAAGATATTTTATTACTTATGTTATAAATTAAGTTACTATTTAGTTCTAAAACTAGTGCTTTGGTAGGAATATTTATTTCCATTTCGACACTAGAGTGGGGAGGTAACAATATAAATTGATTACTATCGTATTTAAAAGTGTAATCATCATTAACTTTAACTTTTTTCTCACCTTCAATTATTGTACAGAGTCTATTGTATTCATATGATTTATACTTGCCCTTATATTTTTTAGTGAAATCATAATAAAAAATTCTTAAATAGTCTGTTTCGAATCCATCTAAAAATTCTAAATTTCTATCAAAGCTGTTCAACATGTTATTACCTCCATTGTTACAATTCTGATAAATTAAATTATATCATAAAACAAGCACTATGTTAATTATTTATCAATATATGGTTGTTATATATATTTTAAAAATTTAGCTTATTTTTTAAAATTTTGAGTTAGTTTTTTAAAAATTAATATTGTATTATCAAATTGTAAAGAATATTTTCAAGATAATAATTTTTAAGGAGGATAAAGGATGGATAAGACTTTCAGATTTTTTATGCCACCTGTAAGTTTAATGGGCCCTGGTTGTTTAAAAGAAGCAGGAAAAGAAATAAAATCTTTAGGGCTCAAGAAAGCTTTAATAGTAACTGATAAAGTATTAGTAGAAATTGGTTTAGTAAACAAATTAACAGAAGTATTAGACACAGAGGGAATAGAATACGTTATTTATGATGGTACTCAACCTAACCCAACTGTTAAAAATGTAGAAGATGGCTTAAAATTATTAAAAGAAAATGCTTGTGATTTCATCATATCTTTTGGTGGAGGTTCTCCTCATGATTGTGCTAAAGGTATAGGTTTAGTTGCTACAAATGGAGGTTCAATTAAGGACTACGAAGGTGTAAATAAATCAACTAAGCCAATGTTACCTTTAGTGGCAGTAAATACAACAGCTGGAACAGCAAGTGAAATGACAAGATTCTGCATTATAACAGATGAAGAAAGACACATAAAAATGGCTATTGTGGACTGGCGTACAACACCTAACTTAGCAGTAAATGATCCTTTATTAATGTTAGAAATGCCTAAATCATTAACTGCTGCTACAGGAATGGATGCTTTGACACATGCAGTAGAAGCTTATGTATCAACTGAAGCTACTCCTGTAACTGATGCTTGTGCGTTAAAGGCTATTGAGCTAATTTCTCAATACTTGAGAAAAGCAGTTGAAAATGGTCAAGACCGTGAAGCAAGAGATAAAATGGCTTATGCTGAATTTTTAGCTGGTATGGCTTTTAATAATGCAAGTTTAGGTTATGTTCATGCTATGGCTCATCAGTTAGGAGGTTTTTATGACTTACCACACGGAGTATGTAATGCGGTATTATTACCTCACGTTCAAGAATATAATGCTAAGGTAGTACCTGAAAGATTAGCAGATATAGCTAAGGCTATGGGAGAAAACATCGAGGGTCTTTCAGTAAAAGAAGCAGCTGAAAAAGCTATAGAAGCGATTAAAAAATTATCTGCTGATGTAGGTATTCCATCAGGTTTGAAGGAATTAGGAGCTAAAGAAGAAGATATTAAAACACTTTCAGAAAATGCATTAAAAGATGCATGCGGATTTACAAATCCAAAACAGGCAAGTTTGGAAGAAATTATGGAAATATATAAAAGAGCAATGTAATAAGAGGATAAAAACTAAGGCAATGAACCACTAGGACAATGGATTAGGTTCATTGTCTTATTTTTTTTGCTTTTTTATTGTAACTAAAGATAATAAATTTGCATTTTTATGGTTGTTGTGGGTATTATGTAATATATAAATATGCAATGAAGGAGCGATAATTATTATGATTGAGCGTGCTATTAAAGTAGCAGCTAAGGCGCATAAAAATCAAACTAGGAAGTGTACAGATATTCCATATATTACACACCCGTATACAGTAGGTATGATGCTTTTAAGAGAGGGATTATCTGAAGAGATAGTTGCTGCTGGGATTTTACATGATACTGTAGAAGATACATCTATTACATTAGAATTTATACAGAGGGAATTCGGTGAGAAAGTAGCTAAAATTGTAAAAGGATGCTCAGAACCTGATAAAACATTACCATGGGAAGATAGAAAAAAACATACTATTGAATATCTAAAGACTGCTTCGTTTGAAGAACAGGTTGTTTCATGTGCAGATAAATTACATAATATTAGTACTATGTATGAAGCATATAAAAAAATGGGTGAAAAAGTATGGCAGCGATTTAAAAGAGGAAGGGATAAACAAGAGTGGTATTATAAAAGTTTAGTAGAGGTGTTATGTACAGAAGAAAATTTAAACAGTGGTATAATTCTTTTTAAAGAGTTTAAGAATATGGTTGATAAGATGTTTAGTAATAACTTTAAGGGGTGATTTGCTTGATAAAAACTTTGCAGATAAAAACAGAAAAGCATACAGAGTTTATAGATATAACAAGAAAAGTACAAGAAATAATAATGAATTCAAAAGTTAAAAGTGGCGTTTGTTATATTTTTATACCACATACAACAGCTGGAATAACAATAAATGAAAATGCTGATCCTGATGTAAAGTCTGATATGTTGATGGAGCTTAATAAAATAATACCATTTGATGATAATTATAAGCATATTGAGGGGAATTCTTCAGCACATATAAAAGCTAGTTTGTTGGGTTTTTCAGAAACAGTTTTTATAGAAGATGGACGATTACTTTTGGGTACATGGCAGGGGATATATTTTTGTGAGTTTGACGGCCCCAGAGTTAGAAAGGTTTATGTAAAAATTATTGAAGATTAATTAAGAAAAAACATTAAAAATATAAAGATTGGGATATACTAACTTTGAGGTGATTGAGTTGAGAAAGACAGTAAAGTTTAAAAAAATAATTTTTGTCTTAATACTTATTTTGATAATTTTACCAGTTAGTATATCCTGCAGTAAACAACAAGAAAAACCGTCGCCTAAGACAAAAAAAGATGAAATACCTACTTCATTGAAGGCTATGGTAGAAGATGTAGAAAATATATTTAAAGAAATAGAAAAAATAAAAGAAGAGAAAGAGAAGGCAGCTGAATCTAAAAAAGAAGATAAAAAGAAGGAAGAGGAAAAAGATAAACAGCAGAAAGATGAAAAGCAAGATGAGTCAAAAGACAAGATGGGACAATCAGAGAAAAAGTCTGAGGAAGGAAAAGAAGAAGCTGATATAGAAGAGAAAGTAAAAAAAGCATGGGAAGCTGTAAATAAAGTAATTGTTAATGTTCATAAGAAATGGAATGAGTATGAGTTAGATGTTGTAAAAGATGGTATAAGAGAAGAAGATATAAAGAAATTTGAAGAAGCTCTTGATAATTTGACAATATCAGTAGATGCTAAAAATGAAATTAACTCTTTGTTTAATACAAATAGTGTAACTTTACGTCTTTCGAACTTTTTAAATATGTATAAAGGAAACCCTGATGGTGAGGTTGAAAAATTAAAGTATAATATCAGGCAGATACATTTGTATGGAGAAATTAACGAATGGGCTAAGGCTATGGATATGTCAAAATATCTAGAACCTATTTTCGAAAGACTTAGCCAAAAAATAAAATTGGATAAAAAAGATGAAAAGCTTAAAGAAAAACTAAAAGCTTCTATACAGGATTTAAAAAGTGTTATAGATAAGAAGAATGTTGAATTATTGAAGATTAAAAGAGATATAGCACTTCAAAATTTGGATACTTTAAAAGAAGCAGCTAAGTAAAAGCCAAAGGCTATTTTGTCTTTGGCTGTATTTTTTGCACAAAAATATCAGAAAATTTTAAATAAAGATTAAAATTAGACGAATTGGTGACGATAAAACATTATAATAACAATTAGAGTTAAAAAAAAGGAGAGGGTGGGAAAAATGGTTAAAGTACCGAGTGATATTGAAATCGCACAAAATGCTAAAATGCAGCCAATTACAGAGGTTGCAAAAAAATGTGATATTTTAGAGGATGAATTAGAGCTATATGGAAAGTATAAGGCAAAAGTATCATTAGATGTATTAAAAAGACTAGAAAATGAACCAGATGGTAAGTTGATATTAGTTACAGCAATAAATCCAACTCCAGCAGGAGAAGGAAAAACTACAACAAACATAGGTTTAAGCATGGGATTAAATAAGATAGGTAAAAAAGCTATAACAACACTTAGAGAGCCTTCATTAGGTCCTTGTTTTGGTGTAAAGGGAGGAGCAGCAGGTGGAGGATATTCTCAGGTTGTTCCTATGGAAGATATAAACTTACATTTTACAGGAGATATCCATGCGATAACTACAGCACATAACTTATTAGCAGCATTACTTGATAACCATCTACATCAAGGAAATAAATTGAATATAGACCCTAGAAGAATTGTTTGGAAAAGGGTACTTGATATGAATGACCGTGCTTTAAGAAATATCGTAGTAGGGTTAGGTGGAAGAGCAAACGGAGTTCCTAGAGAGGACGGATTCGATATAACTGTTGCTTCTGAAATTATGGCAATTCTTTGTTTAGCAACTAGTTTAGAAGATTTAAAAGAAAGAATAGGGAATATGATAGTAGCATATACATATGATAATAAACCAGTGACTGCAAACGATTTAGATGCAACAGGAGCATTAACAATATTGCTTAAAGATGCTATAAAACCAAACTTGGTACAAACATTAGAAAATACACCTGCATTTATACATGGAGGACCATTTGCAAATATTGCACACGGATGCAACAGTATCATGGCTACAAAACTTGCATTAAAACTAGCAGACTATGTTGTAACAGAAGCAGGATTTGGTGCTGATTTAGGTGCAGAAAAATTCTTCAATATTAAGTGTAGATTTGCAGGATTAAAACCAGATTGTGCTGTAATAGTAGCTACAGTAAGAGCACTTAAGAACCACGGAGGAGTACCAAAGGATAAATTAAATGAAGAAAACCTTGAAGCTTTAGAAAAAGGTTTTGGAAACCTTGAAAAACATATAGAAAATGTTCAAAAATTCGGTGTTCCAGTTGTAGTAGCTATCAATGAATTCCCAACAGATACTGAAAAAGAATTAAACTTATTATTCGATAAATGTAAAGAGGCTGGAGCAGAAGTAGTTTTATCAAAAGTATGGGCAAAAGGTGGAGAAGGTGGAGTAGAACTTGCTAAGAAAGTTGTAGAGACTATAGAAAATAAACCTTCTAATTTCAAACCTTTATATGATGTTAATTTGCCAATAAAAGAAAAAATAGAAATAATAGCTAAAGAAGTTTATGGTGCAGATGGAGTTGACTTTACTAAGAAGTGTGAAAAACAAATTAAACAGATAGAAGAATTAGGTTTAGATAAGATGCCTATATGTATGGCAAAAACTCAGTATTCATTATCAGATGATCCAACATTAAAGGGAAGACCTACAGGCTTTAGAGTAACTGTTAGAGAAATAAAAGTATCTGCTGGAGCTAAGTTCTTAGTAGCTTTAACAGGAGATATTATGACAATGCCAGGATTACCTAAAGTACCTGCAGCTAACAACATGGATATATCTAAAGATGGTGAAATAACAGGACTATTCTAATAATAATGGAGCTAGTCAAAGTATATATATGAAAATAACGCTCATGCGAAAGAATTTAGAAAAAACTAAAGGTTCAAATTTTTAGAAAATCCTAACGCACCTAATCAAGACGTCCTGTCTTGTAGGATGCTGGCTTAGCGTCCTGCTAAGCCTACGGATTTTCTTCAAAATTTTCACCTAGTTTTTTAACTAAATTCTTTCAAGTATTTGCTTATATTTTCATAAATATTTAAAAAGATAAATTTGTTACAGTATGGATTATTCTAATAATAATGACGAATAGCGAATAGCGAAAGACTATTGACGATAATTTATAAAGGGGTGTTAATATGATATCAAATATTGATATTTCCAAGGCAATGACTATTAAACTAGAAGATATGTTTGATGAACTACCAGAAATGCCAAAATTCGTTGAAGGTATAAGAAGAGCACCTAAGAGAGAGTTTACTTTAACACAAAAAGAAACAGAGTTAGCATTAAAAAATGCACTAAGATATATACCTGAAAAGTGGCATGAAAAACTTGCGCCAGAGTTTTTAGAAGAACTTTTAACTAGAGGTAGGATTTACGGTTATAGATTTAGACCTGAAGGAAATATAAAAGCAAAACCAATAGATGAATATAAGGGTAACTGTATAGAAGGAAAAGCATTTCAAGTTATGATAGACAATAACCTTGACTTTGATATAGCTCTTTATCCTTATGAGCTTGTTACTTATGGAGAAACAGGTCAGGTTTGTCAGAACTGGATGCAGTATAGACTTATCAAAAAATATCTTGAAGTGATGACTCAAGATCAAACATTAGTAATAGAATCAGGACATCCATTAGGGCTTTTTAAATCATCACCAGAGGCTCCAAGAGTAATAATCACAAATGCTTTAATGATAGGTATGTTTGATGACCAAGAAAACTGGCATAGAGCAGCTGCACTAGGAGTTGCAAACTATGGTCAAATGACTGCTGGTGGATGGATGTATATAGGACCTCAAGGTATTGTTCATGGTACTTATAATACAATACTTAATGCAGGTAGAATTAAATTTGGTTTATCAAACGATGCAGATTTAAGAGGTCGTCTATTTGTGACTTCTGGTTTAGGTGGTATGAGTGGAGCACAAGGTAAGGCAGTTGAAATAGCTAATGGTGTAGGTATTATTGCTGAAGTTGACTATTCAAGAATACAGACGAGATATGACCAAGGATGGGTAAGTAAAATAGTAGACAACCCAGAAGAAGCATTTAAATTAGCTAAAGAATATATGGATAGAAAAGAAGGTATTGCAATAGCTTTCTATGGTAATATTGTAGATTTATTAGAATATGCAGTTGAAAATAATATAGATATAGATCTTCTTTCTGACCAAACATCATGTCATGCAGCATATGATGGAGGATATTGTCCACAAGGGCTAACATTTGAAGAAAGAACAGAGCTTCTTAGAACTGATAAAGCTAAATTCAGAGAATTAGTAGACAAATCTTTAAGACATCATTTTGAATTAATAAAGACTTTAGTTGATAGAGGAACATATTTCTTTGACTATGGTAACAGCTTTATGAAAGCTGTATATGATGCAGGAGTTAAAGAAATATGTAAAAATGGTGTGGATGAAAGAGATGGATTTATATTCCCATCATATGTAGAGGATATAATGGGACCACTTCTATTTGACTATGGATATGGTCCATTCAGATGGGTTTGCTTAAGTGGTAAGCGTGAAGACTTACTTAAAACAGATAAAGCTGCTATGGAATGTATAGATCCAAACAGAAGATTCCAAGATAGAGATAATTATATATGGGTAAGGGATGCAGATAAGAATAAATTAGTTGTAGGAACTCAAGCTAGAATATTATATCAAGATGCAATGGGAAGAACGAAAATAGCTCTTAAATTTAATGAGATGGTAAGAAAAGGTGAAATTGGACCTGTAATGATTGGAAGAGACCACCACGATACTGGGGGAACAGACTCACCATTCAGAGAAACATCTAATATAAAAGATGGTAGTAACATAATGGCTGATATGGCTACACAATGTTTCGCAGGAAATGCTGCAAGAGGCATGAGTCTTGTAGCACTTCATAATGGTGGTGGAGTAGGAATAGGTAAAGCTATTAATGGTGGTTTCGGATTAGTTTTAGATGGTAGTCAAAGAGTAGACAATATAATTAAAAGAGCAATGCCATGGGATGTTATGGGTGGAGTAGCAAGACGTGCATGGGCTAGAAATGAAAATTCTATTGAAACTTGTATCGAATATAACAAAATGAATGAAGGAACAGACCATATTACAATACCATACATTCCTGATGAAGATTTAGTAAAAGGTCTTGTTGACGAAGCATTTAAGAAAATGAATAAATAATCTGTATGAGGGGCTTTAAGTCCCTCATACTGCTGATAAGAATTGAACTAAACTTAAGGAGGAGAAAAAATGGCAGCAATGAAAAAGATAATAGAATGTGTACCTAATTTTAGTGAAGGTAGAGATTTAGAAAAGATAGAGAAAATAGTAAATCCGTTCAGAGGAAAAGATGGAGTTAAACTTTTAGATTATCAAAGGGATGAAGATCATAATAGATTAGTTGTAACAGTAGTTGGTGAGCCAGAGCCTTTAAAAGAAGCAGTTATTGAGGCTATGGGAGTTGCTATCGAGCTAATTGATATGACAAAACATGAAGGACAACATCCAAGAATGGGAGCTATAGATGTTGTGCCTTTTATACCTGTTAAGAATGTCAGCATGACAGAAGCTATTGAATTGTCAAAAGAAGTGGCCAGAGAAGCTGCAGAAAAGTATAATTTACCTATATTCTTATATGAAAAATCAGCTACAAGACCAGAAAGACAAAATCTTGCTAAAATAAGAAAAGGCGAATTTGAGGGTATGGAAGAAAAACTTAAAGACCCAGATTGGAAACCAGATTTTGGTCCAGATAAAGTTCATCCAACAGCTGGAGTAACTGCTGTAGGAGCAAGGATGCCTTTAGTTGCATTTAATGTTAATTTATCTACAGATAATTTAGAAATAGCTAATCAAATAGCTAGAAGAGTTAGACATATAAGTGGTGGTTTAAGATATTGCAAGGCTATAGGAATAGAACTTAAAGACAGAGGAATTGTTCAAGTTTCAATGAACATGACAGATTATACTAAGACAGCACTTTATAGAGTTTTTGAGCTTATAAGAATAGAAGCGAGAAGATACGGTGTAAATATAGTTGGAAGTGAGATTATAGGTCTTGTACCAATGGAAGCGTTAATTGATACTGCTGTATATTACCTTGGTATAGAAGACTTTTCTATGGAGCAAGTTTTAGAAGCTAGGATAATGGAGTGATTACATGAAAGGTAATATTATTATAAAGAATGCCAATGAGCTTGTTACTTGTAGTGGATTTAAAGCTAAGCATGGTAAAGAGATGTCTGATTTAAAGATAATTAATGATGGAGCAGTAGTAATAGAAGATGGAATTATTAAAGCAGTAGGAAAGACAGAAGAAATACTTAAACAGTATAATGAAAACAACTATGAAGTAATAGATGCGACTGGAAAAGCTGTATTGCCTGGTTTTGTAGATTCTCATACTCATTTTGTATTTGGAGGATATAGAGCGGAAGAGTTTTCTTGGAGGCTTCGTGGAGATAGCTACATGGAAATTATGAAAAGAGGCGGCGGCATTGTAAGTACAGTTAAAGCCACTAAAGAAGCTTCTGAAGATGAACTATTCCAATCAGGATTAAAGAGACTAGATTCAATGCTTTCTTTTGGAGTGACAACAGTAGAAGGAAAAAGTGGCTATGGATTAGATTATGAAACAGAAATTAAACAGTTAGAAGTAATGGCTAAGCTTGATAATGTACATCCTATTGATATTGCAAAAACTTTTTTAGGTCCTCATGCAGTACCAAAGGATTATAAAGGAAGAGAAGATGAATTTATAGATTTTATGATAGATGAAGTACTGCCTGTTGTTGCTGAAAGAAAATTAGCTGAATTCTGTGATATTTTTTGCGAAAAGAATGTTTTTTCCGTTGAGCAGTCTAGAAGGTATCTTAAAAAAGCTAAAGAATATGGATTTAAACTAAAAATTCATGCAGATGAAATTGTGCAGCTAGGTGGTGCCGAATTAGCGGCTGAATTAGGAGCCGTTTCAGCAGATCACCTACTGCAGGCATCAGATGAAGGAATAAGACAGATGGCTGAAAAAGGAGTTGTTGCTACGCTTTTACCTGGCACTGCATTTAGCTTAAAAGAGCCTTATGCTAGAGCTAGATATATGATAGACCAGAATTTAGCTGTTGCATTAGCTACTGATATGAATCCTGGTAGCTGTCATACAGAGTCAATACCTCTAATTTTCGCATTAGCTACACTTTATATGAATATGACTACTGAAGAAGCTATTACAGCACTTACTATTAATGGAGCTGCTGCAATAGGCAGGGTTGATAGCATAGGAAGTATAGATGTAGGTAAAAAAGGAGACATTATAATTCTTGAGTTTCCGTCATATAAGTATATTCCGTATCATATTGGTGTAAGTACTGTTGAAAAAGTGATTAAAAACGGCGTTTTAGTTTTTAATAAAGAAGATAGGGGGACAGTATTATGTTACAAGATTTAAACCTTAAGGAATTTCTAGAAAAAACAGCTTCTAAATCACCTGTTCCAGGTGGAGGAAGTGTAGCGGCTTTAAGTGCTTCTTTATCAGCTAGTTTAATCGAAATGGTTGGTAATTTGACGATAGGTAAAAAAGGCTATGAAGATGTAGAGGATGAGATGAAAGAGATAGTTAGTATTTGTTCTAAATACAGAGAAAAATTTGTTAACGATATAGATAGAGATTCAGACGCTTTTAATAAAGTAATGGCTGCTTTTAAATTACCTAAGGATACAGAGGAAGAAAAGGCGGCTAGAAAAAAGTCTATACAAGAAAGCTTTAAAACTGCTGCATTAGTACCTCTTGAAGTAGCTGAAGATGCTTTCAAATTATTAGAGTTTGCAGCAAAGGTTGTAGAAAAGGGTAATAAAAATGCAGTTACAGATGGAGCTGTTGCAGCTATGATGGCAAGGACTGCAGTTCTTTCAGCTTTATATAATGTAAAAATAAATTTAGGTTCTATAAAAGATGAGGAATTTGTATCTAAGGTATCAAAACAGGTTGAAAGTTTAGAATCTCAAGTAAACAATATAGAAAAGGAAATACTTTCAAAAGTTGAGTTATAAAAAACATTTATTTACAGTTTGACTTCGGGCATATAAGCTCGAAGTTTTTTTGTAGTAAAAGTCGAAATATAGGAAATTATGTTGGAAAAATATGATTGAACTAAAAAAAGCTGTTACAATAGATTCAAATTCATACAAATATAGTAAATAAAGAAATAAATTAGATGATAATAAAATGGGGGTGAGTTTTGAAATTTAAAATAAATATCCTAGAGTTAATATGGATAATGAAGTTATTTTCAAAAATGCCGATTATGTAATTTACTGATAATATAATGAAAGAGGGATAAAAATGAAGAAAATTATTTCCTTGCTTTTTATTATGATTTTGGTTTCGAACATTATTGTTTCAGATTATGCTGATGCTAGTACTAGTAAAATGTTTGATTATGAATTGTTTAAAAATAATATTATTAAACCAATGTATATTGCACATCTTTGTCATGACGGGCCATTACATGCAGAATGTGAATGGGTAACTACTATATATAATTGTGGATGTCAAAAAATTAAATGGATTTGTTGTTGTGGAATTACGATGAAGTTTTTTGAAATACCTTGTGATAAACATAGAGAATAGAAGTTATGTAAAAAGAAATGTGGAAAAATAGAACGGAAATTTTATTTGTTTTCTAGAGTGAAAATTATCGAAAATATATCTTTAATGTCATAGATAATTGTTACATATTCTATTTTTTTAATTGATTTATTTATTAGTTTTTACTAATTTAGCATGAAAAATATTAAAATTTTTTTAATTTGCTAAAATATCATAAATAGAATTATTTTAGGAAATTGCATTTATAAAATTAGGAGGGAAAAAATTGAAAAGGATTAAGTCATTTTTATTTATTATGGTATTAGTTTTAAGTATGATACTTCCAGTTTGCACTGATACAATATATGCATATAATAATTCGTTAATATATATTGTTGGACCTCAATATACTGTTATACATATTTGTCATACTGGTACAACTCATAAGTATTGTGAGTATTATTCTACAACTTATAAAAGTTGTGGATGTAGTTTTGAAAGATACAAATGCTGTTGTGGACAATTAATGCCTCTGAGTTTTGAACACATTTATTTTTGTGATGAGCATATTTAGGTTATGATAATTAATCTAAAGTTTTACGAAAAACTAAATATAGAAGATATATAAGTTTGGAGGTGATATTGTGGAATTAGCAAATAAAAAATCTTTTAGAATTATAAATTTTTTTTTATTTTTAATATTAATTTTAACTATAATTTTAACTGGATGTAATAAAGAAAAAAGTGGTTTTACTAATAATATGAGAAAAGAGGGAAATATAAGCACCGAAAATAGATTACTAAAAAAAGTAAATAAAGATAATAAAGATGAATTAATAAATATTAGGACAAAGTTGAAAGAAATAAATAAGGAAATAGATAGGATGAATAAAGTAATTACTAGTAAAAGTACGAATTTAGAAAAAAAATCCATTACTAATGACAATATAAATGATTTGATAAAAGAATATGAGGAAGAGATGAAAAAAATGGAGGAAATAGGTGATAAGTTAGTTGAAGAAATAGAGAAAGAATTGAATAGCCGAGAATAGAAGATATTTTCAAATAAAGATAGATATTTAGGAGGTATAGGTTTAATGAAGAAGTTTTTCTTATTATTAATCATAATAGTATTAGTTTTAAGTACGATAATGCCAGTTTATGCAGATAATAATCATAATTTACTAAAAGATGATATTATTAAGCCAATGTATATTGCACATATTTGTCATGATGGGCCATTACATGATTTTTGTGAATTGAAAGTGTTATCAGATCCTCCATGTCAATGTCGAACATATGTTATTAAATGTTGTTGTGGATCAATTATGGTTTATGCCCGAGATTATTGTGAAGATCATCAACCATAAATAGATTTTTATGATTGTCTAAGTATAGCATTAAAACGATTTTCAATTTATTACATTTAAGTTATAATTCAACACTATCACATTTAGAAATTTGGTTGTATATTTCTATTAAGAATAATAGTGTAAATATATAATTAGATATATAGTTGGAGAGGTAAATGGATGAAAAAACTTTTTCAATTATTATAAAAAATGTATTTTGAAATGTTTCATATGAAAGAAAAGATGAAACAGGGTTTTGAAGAAGCAAGGTGAGATAGAACAATAAATATAGTGACAGATAGAGTAATTTAAAATGCTGAAAAAATAGAAAGTATACAAGATAAAGTAAATAGTATTGAAATTATAATTAAGAATAAAAGTATGGTCGTAAATACTTTAAAGTGTTCGTTTTTATTTCATAAATTTTAATTAGTTTACTGACAGTTTAAAGCTACCTGAAGGGTAGCTTCTTTATTGTCTTTTTTCTATGAGGATTATGAGAATATCTGCTAAATCTATCATTATACCTAGTAACCTGACAAGATAATCGATATTTTTTATAATCGTTATTCTTATAAATATATTATTAACAGGTTCAATGCAATTAAGTTGCATTCTCTATTGACTAATGAATTGGAGTGATTTAATATTGTCTTATAAACTATTTAAAGGGTTGTCAAAATGAACATTTATAACAGCAATCGACTACTTTTTATTGCTCTATTGTTAATTGTATTTACTTTAGTGTTTAATACAGCAAATGTTTTTGCCGATGATAATGACGGTGGTTTTGAAACTGAAATGCAAGATATTAGTCAAGAAGAGCTAAAACCTGTACATGGAAAAGTAATCGAGATATTGTCAGATGAAATCGAGGAAACTGAAGGTTATGACCAAAACTATGAAATGCGTCATCAGCAAGTAAAAGTAAGAATTACAAGTGGAAAGCATAAAGGAGAAACTATTATTGTAGATAATTATATTGATGAAAGAGTAGTTTACAATATTGTTGTAAATAAGGGTGACAATGTACTTTTATTTTTAGAAGAAGATGAAAGTGGAAATATTTTAGTTGGATATATAGGTGAAATTGCAAGATATAGATATTTGCTTTATTTAGCTATAGCTTTTATACTTTTTTTAATATTAGTGGGCGGATTTAAAGGTTTTAAAACAGTAATAACTTTGGTCTTAACAATTTTAGCAGTTGTTAAAATATTACTACCTTTGATATTAAAAGGATATAATCCTGTATTGGTATCTGTAGTTGTCAGTATAGGAGTTATTGTTATAACTCTGTTAATTATAAGTGGATTAAATAGAAAAACTTTATGTGCTATTATAGGTACTGCAGGTGGAGTGTTAATTGCTGGACTGATAGCTTTAGGTATTGGTACAATGGCAAGACTTACGGGATTAGGTAATGAAGAAGCTCAAATGCTTATGTTTATTCCTCAGAATATAAGTTTTAATTTTAGAGGACTACTTTTTGCAGGAATTATACTAGGGGCCTTAGGGGCTGTAATGGATGTAAGTATGTCTATTTCTTCAGCTATGCATGAAATGCAGGCTGTTAATCCAGAAATTAGTACAAAGGATCTAATGAAGTCTGGTATGAATATGGGACGAGATATTATGGGAACTATGTCAAATACTTTAATATTAGCATATGCAGGTGGGGCAATTCATTTAATGCTTTTGTTTTTAGCGTATAACTTCTCACTTATTGAGATAATAAACAGAGATATGATTGCTTCAGAAGTCGTTAGGGCATTAGCTGGAAGTATAGGGCTTATTTTAACTATACCATTGACAGTTTTAGTATCAGCAACAATAGGAAGAGAAAAGAACAATTTTTCCGTATAACAAAATCTTTGATTTAAATAAATTACATTAAGGTAGATTTTGTTGAAATCCATTACAGAAATTATATTTAGAAATATCCGGCAGTTTAATAAGGAATATAATTTCCTATGGATTATAGAAAATTAGTTGTATATTTTTGTAAGGAATGATAATATAAATATAATAACAAAGCACATTTTTGCTTTCTGATTTGACGAATAGCGAATTGCGAAATACCATTTACAGTATTTTACTGGGGGTTACAGGATGGATGATAAAGTTTTTCAATTATTAGAAAAAATGTATTCAGAAATGCTTCGGATGAAAGAAGATATATATTCAAAGATACATCAATTGGAAGAAAAAATGAAACAAGGTTTTGAAGAAGGAAGGCACGATAGAGTAAGATTAGAACAAGTTTTAACTGATAAGATAGATATATTAACAGATGGAGTAACACAGAATTCTGAAAAAATAAATAGAATAGAAGACAAAGTAAATAGTATTGAAACTATGATTAAAGATAAAAGTATAGTCGTATCGAAAGATTATTATATACAATTACTTAAAAAAGCAGAATAGAGAGCCAACTTATGGCTCTTTTTTTATTATAACCGTCATTCGCTATTCGTCAGTCGCAATTCGATACTCGATATTTATTATATACGAAGAGCGAATAGCGAAAGGCGAACAGCCAAATAATTTTACATTTTTCATTTTCAATTTTACATTTCCCAAGTACCTAGTACCTAATGTCAAGTACCCAGCACCTAAATAAAAAAAGGATTTTAGTATATTTAGTCGAAATATATGAATAAAATCTTCGATTTAAATAAATTAAGTGAAAGTGGGATTATATGGCTTCAATATATGTAAAGATGTTTAATACTCCTACTGTAATAAAGGATGGCAAAAAAATAACTTTTCCTTTAAGAAAAGCAGAAGCTTTGTTTTATTATTTAGTGGTAAACAAAGAAGCAACTAGAGATGAGCTAGCTTTACTTTTGTGGGGAGAGCTTTCAGAAAAAATTGCAAAAAAGAATTTGAGAAATACGATGTATAAGATAAGAAAATCTTTTGATATGGATATTATCATATCTCCACAAAAGCAGATTGTTATGTTAAACCCTGAAGTAGATTTACATGCAGATTTGGATGTTTTTTTATCTGATAGCGATAATGATATCGAAGCGTATTCAGGAGAGTTTTTACAGGGTTTTTTAGTTAAAGATGCTCAAAAATTTGATGAATGGCTGTTAAGTACAAGAGAGAATTTCAAAGAAATATATATATCAAAGCTCTATAAAAGGATAAATGAAAGCCAATTAAAAAAAGAATATGATTTAGTTGAAAAATATGCAAAATTACTGATTGAAGCTGATGAATTTGATGAAAAGGCACATAGAATTTTGATGAAACTTTATAGTAATAAAGGAGCTTATAACAGAGCAATTGATATTTATAGCAAGTTATTAAAAAGATTAGCCAGTGAATTAGGAATAACTCCTGAGTCAGAAACTAAGGAGCTTTATGAAAATATTTTGCTTATGAGAAATTTGAAGGAAAAGAAAGATTTAAGTAACAAAGAATTTTTCTATGGGAGAAATAAAGAACTTCAGTTTCTAGAAAAAAATTTTAAGCAATTCATATACGGTAAAGATTCAAAGTCGGTCCTTATAATAGGAGAAGCTGGAATAGGCAAAACCAAGCTTAAGGATAAGTTTTTAAGTATGATAGACAAGAAAGATGTATATATAATTGAAGCTAACTGCTATCAAGTGGAAGAAGATTATTTACTTAAACCATGGAATACTATACTTGACAAGCTTACTGATATTATTGAAAGTGAAAAAATAGATATTCCAGTTTTGTGGAAAAATATTATCTCTTGTATATTTCCTGTATTTGCAGACGAATCAATACAGCTTAATATAAATCCAGTTGAAAGAATAGACAGTTTAAAATATCAGGTTGTTGAAGATGTAATTTTAAGTATTTTTAAAAAAGTTTCTAGAAGGAAAAAAATATTACTTATATTTGAAGATTTACATTGGATGGATGATATGAGTTTATCTTTACTTGGCAAAATAATTTTGCATGATGAAAATAATAATATAAATCTATTAGGCACTTTAAGAAATGTATGTAGTTATAAAATTGAGAAGTTTACATCACTTTTGAGTAAATATAATAGGGTAGAAAAAATATGCTTAAGTAGGTTTACGAAAAATGAGGTAGAGGATTTTTTAAATAAAGCTCTTCCAGAACATAAATTTACTGAAGAATTAAAAAATAGGATTTATGAAGAAACAGAAGGCAATACTTTTTTTCTAGTTGAATTTTTAAATACAGTAAAAGAAAAAGGTAATATAAACTTTATGACTTCAAAAATTCAAGACATACTAAAAAGCAGATTGCTAGATATTTCAGAAGGCGGCAGGAAAATAGTAAATATCATTTCACTATTTTTTGATGAGGCAAGTCTAGATATCATAAAAGAAGTAAGTGGAAAGAGTGAATTTGAAATTATTGAAATTATCGAAGAATTAAAAAACAAATATATAATTAAGGAAATAATTCAAGAAGATAAAATAAGTTATAAGTTTACTCATCAAAAATTAAGAGAGTTTGTATATTTTGAACAATCTCAGGCTATGAGAAGACTGCTTCATAATAAAGTTGGACTTATATTAGAGGGTAGTTTAAAGAATAATAACAGCGATATGCTTTTATATCCAAAGCTTATATATCATTTTTCTAATGGAGGCAATAAGTTAGCCACTTTAAAGTATAGTATAAAGAATGTTAATAAGTATTTAGATTTCAGTCATGAGCTTTTCCCTGAATTAACAAATATGCCAGTTAAGGACCAAGGGTATTTGTATATAACGAAAGATAGAGCTGTTAAGTATTTAGATGATATCGAGAAATTACTTGAAGAAGTAAAGGAAAAGGAAGGTCTGACTGAAGATATCGTAAAGATTGAGATAGCATTTTTTCATATGAAGGGTAGATATTTAATAAAAGAAGGTGAATATGACAAAGGAATTGATTATATAAAGAAGGTTATAAGTAAGTCTATTGAGATTGGAGAATATAAATACGCATTGAAGGGTTATAGACAGATGATATATTATTCTATTCAAACTCATAATAACGATATTATGAAAAAGTATCTAGATTTAGGCTTAAAGCTTGCCAGACAGTTGGAATATAAAAAGGATATAGCTATTTTATTAAGGCTTAAAGGGGTAAATAAGATTATGTCTGGTGAATACAGAAAAGCTGAAGAGTTTTTGAAGGAATCTATAAAAATGTTTACAATACTTAATCAAAATGAAGATAGGTATTCACTAAATATAGCAGCCGCCTATAACTATATAGGTGAGATAAGAAGGCATAACATGAGTTTTTCAACAGCACTTGTATTTTATGATAAAGCTATTAAAATCTGTGAAGACAAAAAAGTAATAAGAGGACTTACAATATTTACGACAAATGCAGGACAAGCAGCTTATGATATGGGGGACTATCATAGGGCGAGACAGTATTTAAGAAAAGCGTTAGAGGTATATAAGCAGATTGATGCACTTTGGGGGCGTTCAACTGCTGAAGGATATATGGCACTTTTATATGTGCAAGAAGGTAAATATAGAGAAGCCTTGGAATGTTTAAAAAGAGCAGATTCTTTTTCTAAAAAGCTAAAAAGTCCGTATGAATTAGGATTGGTATATAGAGTTAAGGCTGAGATTAGAGGTAAAATGGATAAAAATCAGTTTTTGAACGAGATATTTAAGGATTATTTGAAAAGGGATTTGAAATATTATTGCGATTGTGGTATAGAGCATCTTAAAAAAGTGAAGGAGAGCTATGAGATTGACATTCTGAAGGCTTTGAGGAGAGGATGAAAATTGAATAATGAAGCTATTTGAAGCTTTAGATATAGATTCTCAAATAAAAGAGCTTATTTGTTTCGTAGGAGCAGGTGGAAAAACGACTACAATGTTTAAATTGGCTAGAGAGTTAAAAAAACTAGGATGCAAAGTTTTAGTTACTACAACGACAGCTATATTTAAACCTGCCGAAGAAGAATATGACAACCTTATAATTACAAATTCATTAAACTTAAAAGATTTCGGTAATATTAATAAAGGTACAGTAACAGTATTGGGCAGAGAAATTTCTGAAGAAAATAAACTTTTAGGATTAAATAGGATATTTATTGAGAAATTATATAATTCGAGGCTGTTTGATTATATATTAGTTGAAGCTGACGGTTCGAAGCGAAAGCCTATCAAAGCTCCTGCAAGCTATGAACCTGTATTGCCTTGTAATGCAACCAAAGTAGTTGGGGTGATAGGATTAGATTGTATTGGCAGAAGGATAGAAGATGACAGTGTTCACAGACCAGAAATATTTTGTCAGATTACAGATAGTAATATAGGTGAAATTATAGATGAGGAAAAGATTTTTAAAATAGTTGTTTCAGATAACGGGCTTTTCAAAAATACAACTCAATATTGTGCTAGATATCTTATCCTAAACAAATGCGATACAGATAGAGAAAAAAGATATGGAATAAATATAGTGAAAAAGATAATAAGTAGTAAATATCCATTATCTAAAATATTGATAGGACAAATGAGAGATGGTGAAATCACTTATATATGGAGTGATAAAATTTGATTTCAGGCATTATATTAGCTTCTGGTTTCTCTAGAAGAATGGAAAGAGATAAACTATTACTTGATATTAACGGTATGGCTATTATCGAAAGAGTTATAAAAATGGTTTGCAAATCAGATGTTGATGAAGTGATAATGATATATAGAAAGGAAGAAATAAGAGAAATAGCTAAAAGATATGGTATTAAAACTGTATTCAATAAAAAAGCGAAATTAGGACAGAGTGAGGCTGTAAAACTTGGTATTGTTTCATCTTCAAAAGATGTAAAAGGTTATATGTTTTTTATGGGAGATCAACCATTTTTAAAAGTAGAAGCAATAAATAATATAATAAAAGTATTCAAGTCGGGAAAGTATCAAGTAGTAGTGCCAATTTTCGATGGCAAAAGAGGTAATCCTGTTATTTTTTCAAGAGATTTAAGGCAGCAGTTATTAAATGTATCTGGAGATATTGGTGGAAGAGGTATAATACAAGGTTTAGGTGATAAAGTAGGATTTGTATATTTTAATAATAGAAAAATTGGGATGGATATAGATACTTGGGAAGATTATTTGAATTGTAGGGAGTGGAGTTGATATTTATGACTGGAGATATAGTTTTTATACGAGGTGGAGGGGATATTGCAACTGGTATTGCTCATAAATTATATAGATGTGGATTTAGAGTGTTGGTATTAGAAATAGAATGGCCTACTGTAGTAAGAAGGAAAGTTTCTTTTGCCCAGGCAATATTTGATGGCGAAACTGTTGTTGAAGGAGTAAAAGCTGTAAAAGTAACTAATGAAGAAGAAATATTTATGTCATGGAATAAAGGTTGTGTACCAGTTCTAATAGATAGTCAATTGAATATTTTAGAAAAAATAAAGCCTGATATTTTAGTTGATTCTATATTAGCTAAACGAAATTTAGGTACAAATAAAACGATGGCACCAATAACAATAGGTGTAGGGCCTGGATTTAAAGCAGGAGAAGATGTTCATGTAGTTGTTGAAACAAATAGAGGGCATAACCTTGGAAAACTTATTTTTGATGGATCTGCAGAGCCAGATACTAAAATACCACAAGAGGTTATGGGCTATACTTCAGAAAGAGTATTAAGAGCTCCTTGTGATGGTATTATTGAGAACATTTTTGATATTGGTGACCACGTTAGTAAAGGACAGATAGTTGCATATGTAAATGGAGAGCCTGTAAAGGCTCTAATTGATGGCATAATAAGGGGATTAATTATGAATAATACTTTAGTTAACAAGGGGCTTAAAATTGGAGATATAGATCCTAGAGCAGTAGTAGAGTATTGTTTTACAATATCAGATAAAGCTAGAGCTGTTGGTGGAGGGGTTCTAGAAGCAATACTTTACTTTAAGACAATAAGGGGGAGTTTTTAATGGAGTATAAGGTTTTGGAAAAGATAACTGAAGAGGTTAGATTAAATAAAAAAGTAGCTTTAGCTGTCATTACTAGAGTTGAAGGTTCTTCTCCACGCAAGCAAGGTGCGATGATGGCTGTGTTAGAGGATGGTAAAACATATGGAACTATAGGTGGGGGAAAATTGGAATTAGTAGTTACTGAATATGCTAAAAAATGTATAGCAAATGGAAAAAATGAAACATATAGATTTAAGCTTAATGATGAAGAAGGAAGTCTGCATATGCAGTGTGGAGGAGAAGCAGAGGTTTTTATTAAGGTTTTTAAACCCAATCATAAACTTTTAATCGTAGGTGGCGGACACATTGCGCTTAAGTTATATAAAATGGGTAAAATGTTAGGATTTTATACAGTAATACTTGAAGACAGAGAAGAGTATTGCAGAAAAGATAGATTTCCTGAAGCAGATGAATTAAAATTAGGAAGTATCGAAGAAAGTTTAAAAAATTATCCTATAGATGAGAATTGCTATATAGTAATAGTTACTAGAGGTCATAAATATGATGAAATAGCTTTGAAGACTGTAATATACAGTAGGGCTAAGTATATCGGTATGATAGGAAGTGTTAATAAAACAAAATATATATTTGACAATTTAAGGGGTCAAGGAGTATCTGATGATATATTAAGTAAGGTTTTTGCACCAATAGGTTTAAAATTAGGAGGGCAGACACCAGAAGAAATAGCTTTAAGTATTATGTCAGAAATACTTCTTGTTAAGAATAATGGAGCACTAAAGCATATGAAGGAACTTATGATTGAGGCTTATGAAAAACTGTGAGGTGGCAAAAATGTTAAATGAATTAGATTTGAACTATTGTATTGTTAATGGTAAAGTTTGTTTGGCTGAAGAAGTAAGCATATCTGACTTAATAAGCTCACCATCTATATATGAAGTAATTAGAGTTATAGATGGTGTTCCTTTGTATGTAGAAGAGCATTTGTTGAGAATGAGAGAATCAGCGCAGCTACTTGGATTTAAAATAAAAAAGTCAGATAATGAAATATTAAATGAAATAAAAAAATTAATTACTGTAAATAAATTTCCAAATTTAAATATAAAATTGGTATTTAGTAATCTTAATAAAAGTAATCAGCTATTTTTAGCATATTTTATAAAAAGCTATTATCCAGAAAAGGAAGTTTATGAAAAAGGTATACATACAATTCTTTTTAATGTTATAAGAGAAAATCCTAATGCAAAAATAGTAAATATGAGTTTTAAAGAAAGGGTTAAAAAAGAGCTGGAAGACAAAAATGCATTTGAGGCTCTTTTGGTTAATGAAGATGGATATATTACTGAAGGCAGTCGTTCTAACATATTTTTTGTTATAGAGGATAAGGTATATACAGCACCAGAAGGTGAAGTTTTACAGGGAATTACTAGAGAAAGAATATTTAAAGTTTCAAAAGAGCTAGGAATAGAAATTATAAAAAAACATGTACATGTTGATGAATTGAAAAATTTAGATGGGGCTTTCATGACAGGAACATCTGTAAATGTTCTGCCGATAAGAACTATTGATGAAATTAAGCTAGATTCTGTTAATAATAAAATAATAAAAGAAATTAGTTTAAGGTATATTAATGATATGGAGAAGTATATCGAATCAAGAAAAAATTTATTCTAGGAGAGGTTTTACTTATGAAAGCTATATTTTTGGATAGAGATGGAGTTATAAATGATAACAGCAAACATGTAAATAAGCCAGAAGATTTAATAATTTATGAATCGGCTAAAAGAGGGTTAAAGAAGTTATATGATGCTGGATATACATTATTTATAGTTACTAATCAAGGTGGTATTGAATTAGGGTATTTAACAGAAGAAGATTTAGATAAGATACATAAAAAGCTCATAAAAGAGCTTAAGCCATATTGTGAAATTAAAGATATTAAGTTTTGCCCTGACTTTTATAGAAAATCAGAATGCAGAAAGCCTAAACCTGGCATGATTTTAGATCTTGCTGAAAAATATAATATAGATTTAAGTCAAAGTTGGATGATAGGGGATATGGATACAGATATTATTGCAGGTTTGAAAGCTGGTTGTAAAACTGCAAAAATAGGGAAGGCGTATGAAAAAGCACATATAAACGGAAAAGACCTAGATGATGTAGCAGAAAAAATATTGTCTCAAGAATAAAAGGCAGCTTTTGGCTGCCTTTTATAGTGATTTGCTCAATTTAATAAACTTTTCAATATCTTTTTCTATTAGCTTTAAAGAGCTTCTCCAAAAATCTACTGACCTTATATCTATACCCATTAATTTTGCCACATCTACAGCGTTATTTTTTCCTGTAGCTGCAAGTAAGTTATCATATTCTTCAACAAATGCTTCTCCTTTCTTTAAATACTCTGCATATAATCCAGTTGCAAATAATAATCCGAAAGCATATGGGAAGTTATAAAAGTTATAAGCAGCTTCATAGTAATGTGGTTTACAAACCCACATATATGGATGCAAGAAACTTCTATCTAAACCATCACCATAAGCTTCTTTTTGAGCATTTAACATAAGTTCTTTTAGCTCTCTTACAGATAAGGCATGATCTTTTCTTTTTTCAAACAAGTTGGATTCAAATAAGAAACGGCTGTAAATATCTACGATAACTTGCCCTGCGTCAGAGATAGATTGTTCTAATATCCAAAATGCTTCTTCTTTAGTGGCTTCTTTTAGTGCAGCATTTTTAACTATAGTTTCACAGAAGATAGAAGCTGTTTCAGCTAATGGCATAGGGTAGTCGCTATTTAATATACTTTCATCCTTTAAACAATCTCCATGGTAGCCGTGACCTAATTCATGAGCAAGTGTTATAACATCGCTGAAACTGCCAGTAAAATTAGATAAAATTCTACTTTGTTTTATAGGATGAAGGTTTGAACAGAACGCTCCACCTCTTTTACCTTCTCTTGGCTCTGCATCTATCCATCTATTTTTGAATGCAGTATCAGCAAATACTGCTAATTTTTCACTGAAGCTTTTAAAATTCTTAACTATATAGTCTTTAGCTTCATCATATGTAAAATTCATATCAATTTCTCCCATAGGAGCAAAGAGTTCATAGAAAGGAAGACCATTATTATAACCTAGAAGTTCAGCTTTTCTTTTATAGTATTTTCTGAAAGCAGGTAAACTTTCTTTCATTGCAGAAAGCATAGCTTCTAGTGTTTCTTTATCCATTCTAGAGTCAATTAATGTCATATCTAATGGAGAACTATATCCTCGCATTTCACATATAGTAAGGACTTCACCTTTTATACCATTAAGACATGCTGCTGAAGATTCTTCTATTTTTTTGTATGCTTTTAATTCAGCTTCATAGGCTGTTTTTCTAATTTTAGGGTCTTTATCGTATGCCATATTTCTTACAATAGGAAGTGGAAGTTGTTTTTCTTCTCCATCAACATTAATATCTACAAGGAGAGTTGAAGTAAGTATATTTTGAAGTTTTGTCCAAGCATTTGAGCCTGTATTAGACATTTTAGCGATTAATATTTCTTCTTCATCGCTAAGTAGATATTTTGCTTTATTATAAATTTCTTTTAGGTAAAATTCATGTTCTTTTAAAGTTTTAGATGATGAGATTATTTCATCAAGATTGTCTATAGAGCTTAGCCATCTTTGAAATTTAACTGATGGTTTTGTTAATTCAGTTATTTTAGTCTGAAGTTTGTCGATAACCATTAAAGCTTTTTCGTTTTTAGCATCAACACTTGAAGTAAGCTCTGCGAATGACATTAGCTTTTCGAAAAGAGTATTTAATTCTATTTGTATGTTTATATATTCTTCTATTTTTTGTATTGCATTGTCTTTAGTATTAAGGTTAAGTTCAGCCCAGTTATTAATTTCTTTAATAATACTATTAAGCTTTTCCATGTCATTGATGAAATTTTCTGATTCAAAAGATGTATATAATTCATCTAAACTCCATCTTAAATCCATAATTATCCCTCCTCAATTTAGAATATTTTAACAGTTTATTCTATCATATATCTTTTAAATTAATATTTCAATATATACTAGGAAATAGTTATTAGATTATAATATTGTAATGATTTTAGAACAAAATCTTCGATTTAAATAAATTGTATAAGGTAGATTTTGCCCACATCCATTACGGAAATTATATTCAAAAATTATCTACAATTTAATAAGGAATATAAATTCCTATGGATTATCAAAAATTTAAAAGTATAAAGAAATCGATGAATAAGAAAGATTATATCAAATTATATAAAATATAAAATACAGCAAAAAAATTGACGAAAAAAGAAGGGATTTGTCTATTAGTGTAGAATATATGAAATTGGCAATTTGTAAACAGGTAAAAAGCACCAATTAAATACTGAATAGTATTATGATAAAGGCAAACCTATCGAAAGGTAGGGGCGCAAAGTCATGGGTCTAAGGGATTTTTGTCCTACGATTGCCAGACTGCCATATTATTTTGATTTATTTGATTTAGGCAGATGGTACCCATGCAGGGTACTTTTTTTATGTAAAAGAGGAAGGAGGTTTAGGGGATGGAGAGAATGAAGTCTGTAATGAACAATAATATTTCTTATGATATCATGAAATGTTTGGTTGCATCGCTAGAAGCTAAAGATATTTATACTGGTGGACATTCAAGTAGAGTTGCATCGATGACTTTTGATCTTTGTAAAAAATTAGACTTACCTACATATCAAATCAGCATAATTTATATAGCAGCTCAATTGCATGATATAGGCAAGATAGGTATTCCTGATTACATATTAAATAAAAAGGATTCTTTGACAAAAGATGAATGGGACAAGATAAAATCTCATCCAGAAATAGGGTATTCAATATTAATAAGATCAAATAAATTGAAAAAGATAGCTAAATTAGTACTTCATCATCATGAAAGGTGGGATGGAAAAGGATATCCACATGGTTTAAAGGAGAAACAGATTCCATTAGGTTCTAGAATAATAGCTATTTGTGATACTATTGATGCAATGACATCAAATAGGTCATATAGAAATAGATTTACATTTAAGGAAAGCTATGATGAGATTATCAGGAATAGAGGTACTCAATTTGATCCATTTTTAGTTGAGAGTATAGGTGATTTGTGGGCTAAATGGGAGAAATATTTAATGGGAAATAGTATGTGATATAAAAAAACAAAAGTTTCTTCTTACTTAGGTAAGAAAGGAGAAATTATTATGAATTTCCTTAATCAGAGCCATAAAAACAGATTTAATACAATCATCAGTAAAGATGGTACAGATTTAAATGACTTAAACCGGAAATCTTTGTTCTATATAATATCTGGCAATGATGAACTGTTTAATAATAGGTACTACATATATGATTTGGATAAAAGATGGATAGCACCAGACAATTTGGAACAAGTAAATTTTATCGAAACCTCTTTAGCATTGATAGAGTTAGCATACAATTTATACAATAATTTTTCAAGTGGTAGTATAAGCAATATTTTTAAAGGTTTAGATAAGGATAATTTCAAACTGGCGATTAAAGGGTTAAAAATTAGATTTAATATGGATTTAGAATAAAAGAATTATATAAAGGAGGGAAGTAGCAGTAATTGCTACGAGAGTATGAGATTATACAAAGTAGATGAAAAGATAATAAACAAAAGAATAGCTGTACCGATTAAATCACAAGATGGAAGAAAATTAATTAGTGAAGGAACACAAATTTCTGAGCGACTGCTAAAAAGGTTGAAGGATTTTGGGCTTAATGCAGTATATATAGAGGACGATAATTCAGATGTAAAATTAGAAGAGACAATTAGTGAAGATAAAAGGATAGAAATAATAAAAAAATTGAATTGTATTTATCAAGACATATCTAAAAATATATTTAATGAATCTGAGCTGAATTCTTTAGTAAAAAATGAAATTCTAAATGAAATAGGCAGTAAACAAGTAAGTATACCCATAGATAAGATAACAAATGAAAATAGTATCGCAGAACATTCGTTAAATGTTTGCTTATTATCTATTGCAACAGGTAAAAAATATGGTCTTAATATGGAAAAAGTAGAGATATTAGCAAAAGCAGCTTTATTACATGATATAGGAAAAATTATTAAAAACAATAAAAACAATTTGAGACATGAACAAATTGGTTTTGAATTTTTGAAATCAAAATTTACTTCTGTACTGTTATATACAACCGTTAGATATCATCACGAAACTATAGATGGGAATGGACCTCAAAAGCAGCCTAAGGCGAGGCAGCATGATTTAGTTAAAATATTAAGTCTTGCTAATCATTATGAAAATTTAATAAGAAAAGAACATTTAATGCCTCATGAATGTTTTGAAAAAGTGCAAGCTTTAGTTAATGTTAAATATGATAATGAAGTATTTGAAGCCTTTAGAAAATCAATACACATTTATCCAGTTGGCTTGCCTGTTAAATTAAACAATCAAGAACTAGGAATAGTAATTAGGCAGAACAATGGTTTTCCATTAAGGCCTTTTGTTAGAACAGAAAAAATGGAATATAATCTTCTAGAACATTTATCTCTTTTTATTGAAAAAGTTGAGCTTTAAATTATCTTAATGTATATTGAATCAAATGAAGGGGGATGGTAAGGAAGATGATTACTTAGAATTTAGATTATATAAAAATTATTGATTGCTTAACTACAAAATATATTAGGGGGTTTGAACATGAAGAGCAAGTTAATTTTACTTTCAATGATTTGTGTCATGATAACTTCTTTAGCAATATATTTTGTAGACAACATGGTATACGCTGTATTAATGTCACTGGTATTATCAATATTGGTTAGTGTTATTTTAATTAACAGTATTTCAAAGCAGTTAAGAGTATTAAAGGATGGAGTGGAGAAATTAGCAAAGGGAGATTTAACTGTTAAGCTTCAAGTGACTTCAAAAGATGAATTTGCTGAAATAGGAAAGTATATTAACAAAGTAGTTGAAGATTTGCGTACAAAAATTGGTGAAGTTAAAAATAATGCAAATGAACTAGAGACAAATATTGAAATTATAAACGCAAGCATTCAAGAAACAGCTTCAGCAATGGAAGAAGTAGCTGCATCTATTACAGAAATTGCAACTGGAGCTGAAAATCAAACTGTTCAATTGGAGAATACATCAACTAATATTGGGAAAATAGTAGAAAGAATTAAAGATTTGGCAGATAATAGTCAAAGAATTACTGAATTAGCACAGAAATCAGATGCAGATGCTAAAAGAGGAAGTAAAGAGATAATAGATGTTATTGAAGGAATTCAAATATTAAAAACTACAATTGATAAAAGCGTAGAAAGTATTTTAAGTTTAAAAGAAAATGCAGATAAAATTAATAAGATAGTAGAAGTTATTTCTAATATTTCAAGTCAAACAAATATGTTAGCACTTAATGCTGCTATAGAAGCAGCAAGAGCAGGTGAAGCTGGTAAAGGTTTCACTGTGGTTGCAGAAGAAGTAAGAAAACTAGCCGAAAATACTCAAAAGGCTACAGAGGAGATTACACATATTATTGAGGTTGTTCAAACTAATATTGACGAAACGACTACATTGATTGAACATATTAAGAATGAAGTGAATTTAGCTCAGGAACGTTCAAGAATAGGAGAAAAAGAATTGCAGAATATTATTAAAGGAATTGATTTGATTAGTCAGCAAATAGAAGAAATAGCTGATGGTTTAGAACAAGTAGCATCAAATAGTGATGAAATAGTTGAAAGTACGCATATTGTTGCTTCAGTTGCTCAACAGACTACAGCAGGAACACAAGAAGTATCTTCATCAACAGAGGAAGTAACAGCTAATATGGAAGAGATTACAGCTAAAACTAGTGTGTTGACTTATATGGTTGCTAGAATGAGATCTTCTGTTGAAGAATTTACTTTGTAAATTTTAGTGAAAGGAAGATAAAAATATGGCTGAGAAACAATATGTAATATTTAAATTAAATCAAGAGGAATACGGCATAGAAATTTCTAACGTTAAAGAAATCACTGATTATAAAGAGGGGATTAAAGTACCTAATGCTTCTGGTTTCGTTGATGGAGTTATAAATTTACGTGGTGATGTTGTACCAATTATTAATTTAAAAAAGAGATTTAATTTAGATATTACTAAAATAGAAAAAAACAGCAGAATTATTATAACAAACATAAATGAGAAATTAGTTGGTTTCGTTGTAGATGATGCATCTCAAGTATTGACTATAAATGATGATGATGTTGAAAGTCCACCAGAATTGATACTAAATGGGAATAGACAGTTTATTACAGGTATTGGAAAGGTTGATGATGAGATTATTATAATACTAAACTTTAAAGAAGCTCTTTCAGAAGAAGAGAAACAAAACCTACAAGAGATGTAATTGAATTAGAGAATTATAAAGGGCCAGAGATGGCAATTCTTTGGCTCTTTGTTTCTGAGTCTAAATATTAAAAAACATCAAAACAAGAAGGGATTTGAAAAAATATGTCGAATTATTGTTAGGCAGTGTTTTTGGGCTTTAGTCTTATTGACGATTTAATATATTGATAAAGGTAAAACTATCGAAAGGTAGGGGCGCAAAGCCATGGGTCTAAGGGATATATATTCTATGATTGCCAGGCTGCCGATATAAGTTTAAAATATATCAAAGGCAGAGATCCCTTGTAGATATGGGTGTTTTTTTTTGAAAAATAAAAATGAAAGGAGAATTATATTGAAAGTAGGAAGTATTTTTAGTAGTGTAAGAGTTAAATTATTATCAATTTTTATGGCAGCAATTGTATTACCATTAAGTCTATTGGGTTACTTTACTCATCACAAGGCTTTCCAAGTATTAGACCAAAAATTAAGGATTACTACACAACAAAATATAGATGAAGTCAATGAATATTTAAATGAACATTTAATAAGGATGGAAAAATTAGTTTCAATATTAGCTGATAATGAGAGTTTTAAAAACGTCCATAATAAAAATTTTATTTTTAATCAAGAAGGGAGTTTAAATAATGAAAAGTTAATTATAGAGCTATTAAAAAATGTTAAGGAAAATAATTCTGGTATAATATACACATATTTTGGAACTGAAAATGGGGATATGTATATATATCCAAGTGCAGATTTATCCGAAAATTACAACCCTAAAATTAGACCGTGGTATAAGACAGCTTTAGAAAATAAAGGTAAATCAGTTTGGTCAAACCCTTATGCTGATGCAGCTACAGGTGAGGTAACTATAACAGTATCTAAAGCAGTTATAAATAATGGTAAAGTAATAGGAGTTATTGGTATAGATATGAACCTCAAAATTTTATCAGAAAAGCTATCAAATATAACTGTTGGTAGAAAAGGTTATGTTTTTGTTACAGATGGAAAAGGTACTGTTATAGCGCATCCTGATCCAAAACTAATAGGTAACAGCGATATAATTCCTAAGTTAGAATTTTGGCCAACTGCGAAAACAAATAATAAAGGATTTTCCAAATATGTTTATAAAGGGGAGAATAAGTTCTTAAGCTTTACAACAAATACGAAAACAGGTTGGAAGCTGATGGCTAGCATGAAAGAAAGTGAACTATTAGAAGATACAAATATTATTAAGTATTTTGTAATTTATGGTATATTGATAGGATTAATACTAGCTATTATTATCTCATTTATTGTATCAGGCAGCATTGCTAAAAAGCTAAATAAAATTAAGGAGGCTATTGAAAAGGCTTCGACAGGAGATTTAACAGCGAAAGCAGAATTGAAGGCTAAAGATGAGTTTGGTCAGATGGCAGATAGTTTTAATTTTATGATTGATAATATAAGTAATTTAATTAAAGCTGTTAAGGATTCTTCAAATACTGTTTATGAAGCATCAGAGTCATTGGCTGCAACAACTCAGCAGGCAACAATAGCATCGGATGAAATAGCTAAGACAATAGAAGAAGTCGCAAAAAGTACCGTAGATCAGGCTACAGATACTGAAAAAGGTTCTATGAGTGTTAGTGAATTAGCAGATAGAATTGATAAGGTATTAAATACAACAGAAGAAATGAATAATATTTCAAAAGAAACAAGTGAACTTAGCAATGATGGGCTAGAGCAAGTCAAAGTTTTAATAGAAAAAACAAGAGAGAATAATGAAGCAGCGATGAGAGTAAATGAGATAGTTCAAAAAGTAGATAAGAGTTCAGAAGAAATTGGAGTAATTACTGATACAATATCACAAATAGCAGAGCAGACAAATCTTCTTGCTTTAAATGCAGCTATAGAAGCGGCAAGAGCAGGAGAACAGGGCAAAGGCTTTGCAGTTGTAGCTGAGGAAATAAGAAAATTAGCTGAGCAGTCATCAAAGGCCGCAGAAGAAATAAAGGCTTTAATAGAAGGTATACAAAATCAATCTAAGGTTGCTGTAGATGCAATGGCAAATGCAAAAAATATTGTTGAACAGCAAGATATAGCAGTAGCAGAAACTGAAAAAATATTTAATAAAATATTAGTTTCTATAAGGTCTTTAGTAGACAAGGTTTCAGAAATAAAAGAATATAACTATGATATGGCTAAAAAGAAAAACGAAATAGTAGATATTATATCAAATATTTCAGCTGCTGCACAGCAAACATCAGCTGCAACTGAAGAGGTTTCTGCAGCTACGGAAGAACAGTTAGCTTCTATGGAAACCATTTCTTCACACTCACAAGATTTAAAAGTTTTAGCGGATAAATTACAAGAAATAGTTAATGAGTTTAAAGTAAACTAATGAGTTGAGGGGCTAATTTAAAGCCCCTCAACTCATTTTAGCTTGTTGACAAATTTTATTTTTTAAAGAAGGAAATGTTTTGAATGTATAGAAAGATTTATAATAACTTAAATAGTAAATTTTACGAATATTTATAGAGAGGTGTATAAAATGGATGATAGACAATTAAAAAAGCTAGTGATTTATTATTCTCTAGAAGGAAATACAGAATTTATAGCTGAAAATATTGCAGATGTGATTAATGCAGATATTTTAAAATTAAAGACTGAAAAAGAAATTAGTACTCATGGGCTTATGAGATATTTTTTGGGTGGGAAACAGGTTGTTTTAAAAGAAAAGCCTAAATTATTTCCTCTTGATAAAAATCCTGATAATTATGACGTGATTTTTATAGGCACACCTGTATGGGCTGGTACTTATGCTCCAGCTTTTAATACATTTTTTGATACCATTAAACTAAAAGACAAGTATATAGCGTTATTTTGCTGTTATAGTGGCAAAAGCTCAAGCACTTTTAAAAATATGAGAAAAGAATTAAAGGATAACCAGATACTAGGGGAAATAGGTTTTAGAGATCCATTAAAATATGATAAAGAACAAAATGCAAATAAAGTTAGACAATGGGCTGAAGATATAATTTCAAAGATTAATAAATAAGCCGAAGGACTTTAGTCCTTCGGCTATTATTTTGCATACATTTCTATAATTTTTAAAATAACTTCAACTGCTTTTTCCATTGCAAATGTTGGTATATATTCATATCTTCCATGGAAGTTATGTCCTCCAGTAAAGATATTAGGAGTAGGAAGTCCCATAAATGATAATCTTGCTCCGTCTGTACCACCTCTGATAGGTACAACTATAGGAGTAACTTCTACAGCTTTCATTGCCTCAATCGCAGTATCCACAACATGTTTTACTTCTTCAATTTTTTCTTTCATGTTATAATATTGGTCTTTTATTTCTATTTCAATAGTATTATCACCGTATTTATTATTTAATTTGTTAGCAATTTCTTCTACTAATTTTTTTCTCTTTTCAAAATTATTTCTATCAAAATCTCTGATTATATAATAAAGTTCAGTTTTTTCAACGCTTCCTTTTATTGAGATTAGATGATAGAAACCTTCGTATCCTTGTGTATGTGCAGGAGTTTCAGTTTCAGGAAGCATATTTATAAATTCATTTGCAATAAGCATTGAGTTTTTCATTTTATCTTTAGCACTACCAGGGTGTATATTTATACCATTTATATATATTTTTGCACTTGCTGCATTGAAATTTTCGTATTCAAGCTCTCCTATTGCACCACCATCTATTGTGTAAGCAAAGTCAGCATTAAATTTTTTTACATCAAAATGGTCTGCACCTCTACCCACTTCTTCATCAGGAGTAAAAGCAATACGAATAGTACCATGTGGTATTTCAGGATGATTTATTAAGTATTCCATTGCAGTAATTATCTCTGCAATTCCAGCTTTATCATCTGCTCCAAGAAGTGTATTACCATCGGTAGTTATGATGTCTTTACCTATGTAATTTCTTAATTCAGGATAATCGTTAGGAGATAAAATTATATTTTTTTCCTTGTTAAGGATAATATCTTTGCCATCATAATTTTTCACTATTTGAGGATTAACATTTTTTCCAGGCATTTCTGGGCTTGTATCCATATGAGCGATAAAACCTATAGTCGGTATGTTACCTTCTACATTAGCAGGAAGTGTAGCCATTACATAACCATTTTCATCTACAGAAACGTCTTTTAAGCCTATTTCTTCTAATTCTCTAGCAAGTTCTTTAGCAAGAACCATTTGACCATTTGTAGTTGGAACAGTAGTAGATTCCTCGTTAGATCTTGTGTCGTACTTTACATATTTTAAAAACCTTTCTACAACTTTTGACATATTAAACCTCCTTATAACTATTATAATATTATATTCTAAAAGTATTATACTTCTATTTAACTAATATTAAAAGTACAGGCTGTAGACAAAATAGAACTATAATGATTGAAAAAAGAACAAAATCTTCGATTTAAATAAATTTAGGAAGATTTTGTTGAAATCCATAAACGGAAATTATATTTAAAATTATCCACAACTTAACGAGGTATATAATTTCCTATGGATTATAAAAGCGGATAATTACAAAGCTTTAGCAAAGAAAACTTGATGAAGAATTTCAGAAAAATCCGTAGGCTTAACAGGACATTAAGCCAGCATCCTACAAGACAGGATGTCTTGATTAGGTGCGTTAGGATTTTTGGAAATTATGAATTTTAGTTTTCTCTAAAGGTTTGTCTATGAGCATTATTTTTTCAACTCATTAAGAAATATAACTTTATTAATAAACTGAGAGTATTAATTATTTTAAGAAGCAGGAGCTTCATATTGTATTCCTGTTATAACTAAATTTTTTTCCTTCATTAAATCAATAACTTTTCCATTATCATTTGAAATTATTCTTACCTTTGGTCTTAATGGGAAATTTGGCATAATATCTTCGACTACTGCAATTTCTCCATTACTTAATTTAACAAGAGTTCCAACAGGATAAGGAATAATTTTGCTAGAAAAAGTTTTTACCATTTCAAAATCAAAGTGACTTCCACCATTTGCATATATATATTCTAAAGCTTCATTTGGCGGCATAGCTTGTCTATATGGTCTATCTGAAGTTAAAGCATCATACACATCTGCTATGGCAACTATTTTTGACAATTTATTTATTTCATTGCCTGATAGACCTTGAGGATATCCCGAACCGTCTACTTTTTCATGATGTTGAAGGGTAATAATTCTTGCAGTTCCAGGTATGTCTATACTAGTTTTAAGATATTCGTAACCTTTAGCTGCGTGTTCTTTTATAATTTCAAACTCTTCTTTTGTCAATTTTCCTTTCTTTAATAAAATTTCTTTAGGAATAATGGTTTTACCGATATCATGTAGCATTGCTCCTAAACAAAGATTTTTAAGCTCTCCTTTGTTTAGCTTCATTTCAATACCAAGAACTAAAGATAGTACTGCAACATTGATACAATGCTGATATGTATAATTATCTGTACTTTTTATATCTATCAAGTTTACTATAACATGTTTGTTTGAAAGGATATCATTAATGATATCTTCTGAAATTTTTCCTAAAAATTGTAGATATTCATCTCTTTTTTGATTGAACTTTTTTATTTGAGATTTGTTTTGGATTGGATTTTCATTCATATACTTAGTAAACTTTTCGAAATGAGCAAAAGCTTCTTTTACTGCAGAAATAGCCTTATTTCTTAATTCGGGCTTTATTACATCTTCAAGCTCGACGTCGGAAAATTCATCGTCAATATACACTGAGCGTATGCCCATTTCGTTAATTCTGTTTAAAATTTTTCTTGTAAGAGTAGCACCTTTTTTCAGTAAGATTCTTCCTTCATCATCATATATATGTTTTCCTAATTTAGCACCTTCTCGTACATATACTACAGGCATAAATCTCATATTTTATAACTCCTTTTCCTATATTTATAATTTGAACTTTAAATAAATTATTTTTCTAATGACTAAAAATGAAAGTGAATAATTACAAAATTTCAGCTATTTTTTTGCTAGCAATCTGTATACATATATATTAACATATATGAACATATTTTTCTAAATTTTTAAAAAGAATAAAATCTCCGATTTAAATAAATTATAAGGAAGATTTTGACTATATCCATTACGGAAATTATATTTAAAATTATCCACAATTTAATAAGGTTTATAACAACACTGGCATGTAAGCATGCCAGACAAAGTTTCAATAAAATCAACATTAAATAAGATTTTATTATAATTTCCTATGGATTATTAAAAAGTTCTCTATTTATACTTCTAAAAATCTAGGTTTGGTGATATAATATAATACGAACATATGTTCTGTAAAAAATAAGGAGGGATTAAAGTGCTGAATAAAAATTCTAAGATAATTATGCATATTGATGTCAATTCGGCATTTTTATCCTGGCAGGCAGCATATAATAAGCAGATTGGTATAGAGGTAGATTTAAGAGAGATACCGTCAGTAGTAGGAGGTAGACAGGAAACAAGACATGGTATAGTGTTGGCTAAGTCTATACCTGCAAAAAAGTTTGGAATAAAAACCGGTGAAAGTATAATGGAAGCAAGGAGCAAATGTAAGGATTTAGTTGTTGTGCCACCTAATTATGGACTGTATATTAAGTGTCATAATGCGTTGATATCTTTACTCCAGGAATACTCTCCTAAAATTTCAGTATTTAGTATAGATGAGTGTTTTTTAGATTTTACGGGGATGGAAGAGCATTTTGGGAACCCTATAGAGGCTGCACATGAAATAAAGGATAGAATATATAGAGAACTTGGTTTTACAGTAAATATAGGGATTTCAGTAAATAAACTTTTGGCTAAACAGGCAAGTGAATTCCAAAAGCCTAATAAAGTACATACACTTTTTCCAAATGAAATAAAAGATAAGCTTTGGCCACTGCCTGTTGAAGAACTGTTTATGGTAGGATTAAAGACTAAGAAAAAACTTAATAAAATAGGAATATATACTATAGGGGATTTGGCAAACAGCGACTATAATCTTATTTTATCGAAGTTTAAATCTCATGGAAGATTAATATATAGGTACGCTTGGGGAATAGATTATTCAAATATAAAATATACGAATTATATACCTTTTAAAAGTGTAGGGAATGGAAGTACACTTTCTTTTGATGTAAATGATAGGCAAACAGCTTATAAAATACTTTTGAGTTTAACAGAAACAACTACTAGAAGACTTAGGCAGGCAAATATGCAGTGTAGTGTAGTATCTATTGGGCTAAAAACATCTGAATTTAGTTATTTAAGTCATCAGAAAAAACTACTATCTCCTACAAATTCAACAAATGAAGTATATGAAGTAACTAAAGCTTTATTTGATGAGTTATGGGACGGTTCATATATAAGATATTTTAATGTAAGATTGTCAGAACTTATTTCGGATGATATAACTCAGCTTACGATATTTGATAGAAATGACAGACAAAAACTTGAAAAACTAGATAGGGCAGTAGATTTTATAAGAGATAAATATGGAGATAAGGCAGTAATGAGAGCGACATTTTTACATAGTGGTCTTAAATCTATGGTGGGTGGTTTTGGAGCAGAGGAATATCCTGTTATGACGAGTATGCTTTGATAGTTTGTATGGTAGTTTACATTGAAATGGAGGAATATTTTATGAAAGTGTTAAATCATCCTATAGATATGATTGCTGTATTTGAATCGGATACTGGGAAAATAACTCCGTTTAAGTTCAGATATAAGGATATTTCTGTTAAGGTACAAAAAATATTAAAGACATATGAGGAAAAGATAGCAGGGAATAGGAGAATAGTTTTTGTTTGCATGCATAATGAAAAAGACGTATACGAAATCAAATATGAAGTAGATACGTCTAAATGGTTTTTGTTTAAGAAATAGATTTGCCTTGAATTTCCTGTGAAAATCTTAAAATATATTGGTATAATGTAAATAGATGGAACAAGCGAGAGGATGGGGTGATTTTATGCTAAAAAAAGGACTAATATTTGCATTTATAGTTACTATTATGACAGTTTTATCTGTATTAGGGTTATTGTACTTTAAGTCATATGAGCCCCAGAATATCGCTAAGGCCTATCCTCAAAATGAAGCTAATATTGTGATAGAAGATATAGCACTTAAATCAGATGTATATTCTGTGATAGAAGGCGATAGAATATATATTCCTGTTGACATTATAAGAGAGTATTTAAATTCAGGTATTGTGTTAGATGAAGATGACAATAGGTTATATTTAGAAATTAAGAATCCTATATTTAATCTTGAGACACAAAAGTTAGATAATATGATTAAAGACGGTGTGAAGCTAAATTTTCTTACAGTTAATATAGATGGTAAACAGTATTTAAATATTCGAGGGCTTGAAAAAATATTTGATATAAATGTAAATTATATTCAAGAAACCAATACTTTAATAATAGACAGACTCAAAGATATTATTAAAGTTGGGAAGATTAGGTCTAATACCTATCTTAGACCTAAAAAATCTTCTTTTAGTTTTGTAATGGACAAGCTTCAAGAAGGCGACGAAGTAATAGTTTTTGAAGAAAATGAAAAATGGCTTAAAGTAAGGACGCAAAAAGGTTATGTAGGATATGTTCAAAATAAGGTAGTTGATATAAAAGTAGAGAATGTGAAGATAGATAGAAAAATTAATAATATTAGACAGAATGTAAAGATAGATGGAAAAATAAATTTAGTTTGGGATTATGTGTATAAGTATTCTAAAGATTTATCAAAGGAAAATAAGATAGAAGGACTAGATATAATATCTCCAACTTGGTTTTCGATTGATTCAAATGGGTATATAATAAACAACGGAGATTTTAGTTATGTTAATCAAGCACATAAAAAAGGATATAAAGTATGGGCTCTTATAGATAATCAGTTTAATAGGGATTTAACAAAACAATTTTTGAAAAGTGGACAAGCACAAGAAAATTTAATAAAGCAATTAGTTGTATATTCAAGTATATATGATTTAGATGGAATAAATATAGATTTTGAAAATGTATATTATGAAGATAAAGATAAACTTACAGAATTTGTAAAAAAGCTTACTGAAGCTTTGAAGCAGCAGAACATAATAGTTTCTATGGATATGACTATACCTTCAACAAATCCAAATTGGTCTAAGTTTTATGATAGAAAAAAATTAAGCAAAATATTAGATTATTGTATAGTTATGACCTATGATGAACATTGGGCAACAAGTCCTAAAAGTGGTTCTGTAGCTTCAATAGGATGGGTAATAAATGGAATAGAAAATAGTCTTAAATATATACCAAAAGAAAAGCTAATAATGGGATTACCTTTTTATACAAGACAGTGGGAAGAATATAAAGATAATACAGGAAGACTTAGAGTTAAATCAAAGGTATTAACTATGGAAGATGTAGAAAAGATAATAAAAGAGAACAATCTAGAAGTAATTTGGCTAAAAGAGGCAGGACAGTATTATACAGAATACTTCAGAGAAGGGAAAAAATATAGAATATGGATAGAAGATGATAAATCTATAGAGCTTAAAGCTAAGATGGTTTACAGATATGATTTAGCAGGTGTTGCAAGTTGGAGAAAGGGGTTTGAAAAAGAAAGTATTTGGACAGTTTTAAATGATATTATAAAATTGAATAATAAAGATATTGGCATTTCTGTTATTAGTTTTAACGGATTGAATTAAAATGATATAAATGATATCATATAAGTTGTGCATGTTCTTCCAGGATTTAGCTAAACGAATTTATTAGAAGGGGAATTTATATGACTTATAATTCGAATAGAGAGAGATTAAAAAATACAATTGAAGAGAAACGCCAAGAACTTAATGAGCTTTTATCTAAAAAAAATATAGACAAAAATAGAGCTTTAGAATTGAGTGAGCAATTAGACGAATTGATATATGAATATTATTGTGTCAATAAAGAGAAAAATAGATAAAATATGTTTCTGCTTTTAGTGGAAACATATTTTCTTTTTTTTTGATATAATATTTTAAGAGATGCCGTATAGTGGTACTAGGGGAATGATTTAACTAAAACTTAAACTTTTGGTTTTTGGCTTTTCACTTTATAATTTAACGAATAGCGAAGAGCGAATGACTAATAACTATAATTATTGGGGGGAAGATAAGTGAAAATTGGAATTCCAAAAGCACTTTTATACTATTACTATGGCCCGTTTTGGGAGACTCTTTTTGAAGAGCTTGGAATGGAAGTGGTAGTTTCAGAGGACACGAATAAGAAACTTATAAATGAAGGTATAAAGGCATCTGTCCCTGAAATATGTGTTCCTATAAAAATTTTTATAGGGCATTGTATTGATTTAATAAAAAAGGATGTAGATTATATATTTGTACCACGAATGATTTCTATATATAAAGGAGAGGTATTTTGTCCTAAATTTATGGGGCTTCCGGACATGCTTATACATGGAGTGGAAGGAATGGGAGGCAAAATACTTACTTGTCATATAAAATCGAAAAGCGATGATATATCAGATTACAGAAATTATATCGATATCGCTGAAAAGCTTGCTTTGCCACATGACAAATTAAAGAAAGCGTGTAGGGTTGCATCAGAGAAATGGTATATATTTAGAGAGTATAATAAAAAAGGATACCATATTTTAGAAGCTATTGATATGGTTAATAACAATATTAAACCAGAAAGTACGAAAAAATTTGATAGTGATGTAAAATTAGGTATATTAGGGTATGTATATAATATGTATGATAGCTTTGTTAATATGAATGTAATAGACAAGCTAAAAAGTTTAAATGTTGATTTTATAACTTTTGATATGATAGATGAAAGGGAATTAAAAAAATATGTTGATAATATGGATAAGGCATTATTTTGGACATTCAGTAATAAACTTTTAGGGGCGGGGTATAAATTTTTTAGAGAAAATGAAGTAGATGGTGTAATACATATAACAGCATTTGGTTGTGGCCCTGATTCATTTTTAGGAAAACTCTTTGAAATAGAGTCAGATGATACTAAAATACCTTTTATGACTATAAGAGTAGATGAGCATACAGGAGAAAATCATTTACAAACGAGAATTGAAGCTTTTGTAGACATGATAAGAAGAAAAAAAGTGAAAGCAATGCAATGGGGGGATAAAATTGAAAGTAGCATTTCCTTATATGGGGACAGTAGTTGTTTATAAAAAGCTTTTAGAACTTTTAGGTCATGAAGTTGTAGTTCCTCCAAGGCCGTCTCAAAAAACAATAGATTTAGGTGTTAAATACAGTCCAGAATTTGCTTGTTTTCCATTTAAGGTTATAATGGGTAGTTATATAGAAGCTTGTGAAATGGGAGTGGATACTATTGTAACAAGTGGCGGACATGGTCCGTGTAGAGCTGGTTTTTATGGGGAAATTCATAAAAGAATTTTACATAGAATGGGATATGATGTAGATGTAATTATATTTGATGCAATAAATAGGGACAAGGATAGATTTATAGAAAATGTAAAGAAAGTTAAAGGGAAAAATTCATGGTTTAAATTAGCCAAGGCGATAAAATTTACTTATGATTTATTACAGCAGATAGATATTTTCGATAAGGAAGTACATAGAATAAAACCTTACGAAGAAATACCTGGTACTGTAGATAAGGCTTGGCAGGAAATACAAAAAGAATTTGATTTGGCATATGATAAGAAACAATTGAAAAAGGCTGTTGATAGAAGTAGGGAAATAATAAATTCCATTCGTTTAAAGAAAGTTGATGAAAGAGAGAAAATCAGGATTGGGATAGTAGGAGAAATTTTTGTAGTTATGGAGCCATCTATAAATATGGAAATAGAAAAGGTTCTAGGAGAATTAGGATGTGAAGTAGAAAGATCTCAATACCTATCTGAATGGGTTGATTTTAATCTTATGCCTAGCTTTTTAAAGAAAACACATGAAGAAGAAGTGTTGAAAAAAGGTGAAAAATATATAGAGATAATTATCGGTGGCCATGCAAAGCAAACAGTTGGTTTTATTGTTGATTTTAAGGATAGAGGATTTGATGGAGTAATTCATTTGATGCCTTTTGCTTGCTTACCTGAGCTTGTGTCTCAGAGCATAATACCTAAAATATCTAAAGAGCATGATATACCAGTCCTTACTTTATCTATAGATGAACAGACTGGTAAAGCAAATAATTTAACCAGAATAGAAGCTTTTATAGATTTAATAAGAAACAAAAAATTAGGTAAGTTTGTAGTTTAGAAGGGGGAGGACAAAATGGTTAGGGCTTACATAGGTATTGATGTAGGTTCAGTAAGTACAAATATTATAGCACTTGACGAAAATAATGAAGTTTTATTTAAGTTGTATGAAAGGACAAATGGTCAGCCACTAGAAACTATTAAAAAAGGATTAAAAAAATTAAAAGATGAATTAGGAAAAAATATTGTTGTAAGTGGAGTAGGCACTACTGGAAGTGGTAGACAGCTTGCAGGAGTTATGATTGGTGCAGATATTGTTAAAAATGAAATTACAGCTCATGCAGTGGCTACTGTTCATTATGTTCCAGATGTTAGGACAATTTTTGAGATTGGAGGACAGGACTCAAAAATAATTTTAATAAAAGACCAGATGGTTGTAGATTTTGCAATGAATACTGTATGTGCAGCAGGTACAGGCTCGTTTCTAGATCATCAAGCGGAGAGGTTAGGAATACCTATAGAAGAATTTGGAGAGCTTGCTTTGACTTCAAAAAATGATGTAAGAATAGCAGGAAGATGTACTGTATTTGCAGAGTCAGATATGATAGCAAAGCAGCAATATGGATTTTCTAAAGCTGATATAATAAAGGGATTATGTAATGCATTAGTGAGAAATTACATAAATAATTTAGGTAGAGGAAAAAAACTAGAACCTCCGTACGTTTTTCAAGGAGGAGTAGCGGCTAATGTTGGTATAAAAGCTGCCTTTGAAAGAGAAGTAGGACATGAAGTAATAGTACCGAAATATTATAATGTAATGGGAGCAATTGGTGCAGCCCTATTAGCTAAAGAGGCAGTAAAAGAAAAGGGAAAAACTAATTTTAGAGGTTTTGACTCACTTAAAACTAATTTTGTACCTTCAAGCTTTATTTGTACTGGATGTTCAAATATGTGTGAAGTTATCAAAGTCGAAATGGATGGAACACCTATAGCTATGTGGGGAGACAGATGTGGTATGTGGACAGAAAAAGTAAAACAGGCAATATAATAGCTAACAGCTATCAGCTGTTAGCTATTTGTTTTTCAATTTCTAATTTTACATTCTCAATTTTAAATTTCTTTATCCAGTACCAAGTACCCAGTACCTAGTACCTAGCGACGCAGTCGCTTTTACTTAGGTTTACTTATAAACATTTCAGTAATTAGATTTCCATATTTGCTGCTTTTTTCAATTCCAACACCTATATGAGTGAAATTAGGATTTAAAATGTTGTCCCTATGACCTTTAGAATTCATTAAAGAATTATGAGCATTCTCTATTGAACGATTTGCTGCAATATTTTCACCTGCTGCTAAAAATTTAATCCCAAAATTCTTCATCATATCAAATGGACTACCGTAAGTAGGAGAATAATGGCTGAAATAATCATTTTTCTCCATGTCCTGAGATTTAATTCTAGCTACTCTAGTAAGTTCTTTGTCAACTTGTAAAGGTTTTAGATTTCTTTTAATTCTTTCATTGTTTATTAATGTTACCATTCTTTGTTCTTCATCTGTAAGTCTATAAACTTCCTTAACTTGTTTCTCTTCATTTTCTACAACAACAGGTTTAGCATTATCTGAGGCTATACAGCCAACCTTATTATTAGGAAGTTTTACTACATACCAATTTCCGAATTTACCTATAACATCTACTACATCTCCTTTGTTAAGCTTTCCTACTACTGGGAAATTTGTTCCCTTACCAGATCTTACATTACAATCATTAACAGTTATTTTAATATTTTCAACATTTGCAGTATCAAATATTGAAGAAGTTTTGCCTTGTATTTGTGCAGGTTTTTTACTTGGAGCAGTGCAGGATGCTAAAAAAAGTGATAAAATTAACAGTATAACAAATGTTCTTTTCATTTTCATACCTCCATTGAAGATAGTTTAAATATATTTTTTGCAAAAAAATTAATTTTATAATACATAGGAAATTATATTCCTTGTTAAACCATGGGTAATTATGAATATAATTTCCGTTTATGGATATAGGCAAAATCTACCTTGAATTATTTAAATCGAAGATTTGTTCTATATAATTGTTTAATTGTTCTAATTCCTTAAAAATGTAAATTAGTTTATCGAATATATATTTATTATGGTCACATCTAATTTTTTAAATAAGTGAGGTGACAAAATGCTGTTTAGAAAATCACTAGAAGATAGAGTAGAAAAAGCTAAAGAGGATGCTGAAGAATTAAATAACTTAATTAAGGAATATAAACCATTTATAGCTAGTACAATTCAAAAAAAGACGGGTAAATTTTTAAAATATGGATATGATGATGAACTAACTATTGGTATGATGGCATTTAAAGAAGCTATAGAATCTTATGATAGAAGTAAAGGTAAATTTTTAAGCTTTGCCAAAATGGTAATTGGCCTTAGAATAATAGATTATTATAGGAAGAGAGAAAAGGATAAAAAAATAATATTGTTTAATGAAATTGAAAACAATGAAGAGAATAGCAATATAAATTATAGTTTAGAGAAATCTATTACAATTTTTCGAGATAGAGAAGAAAACGAGATAAGAAAAATTGAGATACAAGAATATAAAAAAGAATTAAATGACTGGGGTATAGATTTTTATGATTTAGTTAAAGAGTCTCCAAAACAAGAGAAGGTCAGAAATTTATATAAAGAGATTGCTAAAAAGATAGTGGAGGATAAAACAGTATTACAAAATTTGTTATCTACTAGAAGATTACCAATAAAAGAAATACAGAAAATTATGCCGATACACCGAAAAAAATTAGAAAGAGGTAGAAAGTATATAATAGCAATGGTTATAGTTCTTATTGGAGATTATCAATACATAAGGGAGTATATAGACTGGAGGTGATAAAGTGAAAGGTATAGTTATGGAAATTCATAAAGATAAGGTTATTGTATTAGCTAAAGATGGGAGTTTTTTAGAAGTAAACAGGGGTAATAGAACTTTAGATATAGGACAGGAAATAATGATAGATACTAATAAAAAACTAAGAAGACAAATAATAAGAAGATTTGTTTCTGTAGCAGCTGCATTTATTTTGTTATTAACAACAGGATATGGAGTTTATGGATATTATACTCCTTATGGATATATAAATGTGGACATTAATCCAAGTGTAGAGATAGCTTATAACTTATATAACAGAGTTATAGATTTGAAAGGGTTAAATGAAGACGGCAATATATTGATATCAAAAATAAAAGATTACAGAAACAAACCAATAGAAAATGTAATTAATGAGGTTATTGACACAGCAGTAGAAGAAGCTTATGTTAAGCCTGAAGAGGAGAACGTAATACTTATTACTATAACAGAGAAGAAAGATAAAGTTGATGATAAAAAAATATATAAGTCAGTAGATAGTCATATTAAGCAAAAGGTTAAAAATACTCAAGTGGTTCTTATAGAGGGAGATACAAAGGTATATAAAAAGGCAAGTGAAGATAAAGTATCTCCAGGAAAATTAATGTTAATTAAAGAAGCAATTGATTTAAATAAAGATATTAAATTTGAAGAAGTTGCTAAAAAGCCAGTAAAAGAAATAATGAAGATTATTAAAGAAGCTAAAAAGGAAAAAGAAAAAGATGAAGAAGAAAGAAAAAAATTAGAGAAAAAAGCTGAGAAAGAAATGAGAAAAACAGAAGAACTTAAAATAGAGAAAAAAGAAAGAATGAGATTTATTAAAGACAAATTATATATGAAAATTAGAAAAGACAAAAAAGAAAAGAAGGAAGATAAGATAGAAAGAAAAGAGGTTGAGAAAGATAGAAAGGATGAAATAAAAAAAGAGGAAGAGGAAAAAGAAATTGAAAAAGATAAAATAAAAGAATATATAGAAAAAGATCAAAATAAATATTTTGAAAAGAAAACTCAAGAGAAGCTTAAAGAAAGAAGAAGAGAAAAAGAAGGGAATTTAATGGTTGATGATAATGCGAAAGATCAAGATGATGAAAATAAAGATACAGATGATAAATTAGAAGAAAAAAATAAATCTAAGCATAGATATGAAAACAAATATAAGCATGATAAAAAAGAACAAGATAAGGATAAGGAAGAAGACAAAGATAAAGATGAAGAAAAGGATAAAGACGAAGATTAAAACAAATGAGTCAGGGCAATGCCCTGACTCATTTGTTGTTAGTAGTTAAATTAATTTTGGAAGGATTAAAAATAATGCTATTAATACAATTATTACAGTAATTATTGTGTATAGCATTTTTTTTCTAATAAAAAATATTTTAGTCACATAATCACCCCTTAAAATACCATGTATAAGTTGTGGTAAATATTCATATTATAATTTATTTAAAGATAATCAAATATATTACAAATTTTTAGGTACTAGGTATTTGGTATAAGGTACTGGAAAAAGAAATGTAAAATTGAAAATGTAAAATGTAAAATTAAAAATATTAATATATATATTGACATATTCAAACATATAATATAAAATATTAAAAAATAAACAAAATACAATTCAAAATAATAAATAAAGATTTAAAACTTGGGGGGGGTAATATGGAAAGAGTGCTAAGAAACAAACCTAATATACTTAGAAATAGGGATTTTATGCTGCTTATAATTGGTAAAATAGTTTCTAATGTTGGAAATTCTCTGCATAATGCAGCTGTTGCTTGGTATATTATGAGTCTAGTTGGTGAGAAAAGTGCAGGGGTTTTTATGGGTATATTTGGAATGTGTTCATTGATACCTTCTATAATTTTTGGACCTATTTCAGGTGTGTTTGTTGATAAAATAGATAGGAAAAAAATTATAGTAGGAACAGATTTTATCCGTGGAGGTCTTATTTTATTATTAGCTTTATTATCTTATTTTGATATGTTAAAACTATGGATCTTATTTGGAATAACAGCAATAAGTGCTTTTTTTGCAACTTTTTTTAATCCGGCAGTAAGTGCAACAATTCCTAATATAGTTGAAGAAAAAGATTTAAATAGGGCTAATTCATTAGATGGTATGAGTTTACAGTTATCTTGGATTGTAGGAGTAGCTATATCGGGATTTCTATACTATTGGATAGGTATCTTAGGAATATTTATTTTAAATGGAATTTCATTTATTATATCTGGAATATCTGAAACATTTATAAATATTCCACCTATTAAAAGAGATATAGATAATACTAATAAAAATGAATGGAGCTTTTGGAAAGATTTCAAAGAAGGAGTAGTATTTTTAAAGAGACAGAAAGCTATAGTTGTACTATTAGGCTTTGCATTAGTAATTAATTTTCTATTTAATCCAATTTTTCAAATAGTATTTCCTAAAACAATAAAGTTCACATTAAATCTAACAGCTAAGGAAAATGGTATTTTAAGTTCTGCATTTCCAATTGGAGCAATAATAGGGATGTTTATGTTATCAATATTGCCATCTAGAGAAAAATATTATATGTTCATGATAAATGGTATTATAGCAGATGGTTTGATTATAATACTGTTCGGTATTCCATTGATATTTTTTAAGTTTTCATTGATTTCATCTTTTGGAGTTTATGTAATATTTTTATTTTTAATTTTAGTACTAGGTGTTGTTAGCGCTTTGGTTAATGTCCCTATTAATACAACATTTCAAAAAATAGTGCCTGATGAATTTAGAGGTAGATTTTTTGGAATATTGAATACATTAACTCAAGGGATAGTACCATTAGGATTAGCTGTACTTGGATATATTTCAGATAAATTAGCTTCTTCAACTATATTTATATTTTCTGGAATTATAGTTTCATTACTAGGGATATGGATGTTCTTTATACCAGAGTTAAGAGAATTTTAGGCACAGATAAAATATGTTTATAAGTTATAAAAATGGGTAAAAAATATATAAATTCTAATAAAAAGAAGAGAAAAAAGAGAGAGCTTGTTATATAGATAAAGGCAAACCTATCGAAAGGTAGGGGCGCAAAGCTATGGGCCTAAGGTAGCATTTACTATGGTTGCCAGGTTGCAAATTTATAGAATATACCTACCAGGGTTACCTTTATCGGTAGGTGTTTTATTTTTTATTAAAAGAGAGGAGTTGATTAGATGATAAGCTTGATTAAATTTGATAATCAGCTCTCGACAGAAGAATATTTGCATGGAGGGATTAGGAGAATTGCTAATCTATTAGGTTACGATGTAGCAAAATTGATTACATTTGATGAAAGTAATACATATGCTACATTTCAAAGAATTTTTATTAGAGAAGGTATAGATTACAATGTAAGTTATAAGAATTCTAAGCGTTTAATAAAGCATTTTTCAAATTGCGTTTTCGGTTTATTAATAAAGACTAAGCAAATTATATTTTTAAGTAAAAATAAAGATGATAAAGCTGAGTACTTACCTTTAATTGAAGAAATGGAAAATGAAATTTATATACCGCTATTTTCTGGAAACGGAAAGAATAGAGAAGTAACAGGTTGTTTATATTTAGGATGTACCGATAAAACTAAAGTAGTTGATGGTAGTACATTTTTAGATAAAGATATATCTAGAGAATTATCAATTATACAAAATCTATATCAATTAGAATATATCAAAATATCTAGGAAAAAAAGAATGCTAAATGTAATATATATGATGTCTCAAATAATAAGGGAAAGAGAACCTTATATGATAACTCATCCATACAATGTGGCACAATGGTCATTAGCTATAGGAAAAGAATTAGGATTTGATGAAAAACGATTAGAAACATTATATTTATCGGCGGTGTTACATGATTTGGGTAAAATTTATATAAGTGCAGACATATTAAATAAACCAACAAAATTAACTGATGAGGAATATAAAAAAGTGAAGAAACATTCTGTGTACAGTTATAGTATTATAAAAAACATGCTACAATTCACAGAAAATTTTGACAAGATAGCGATTTTTGCAAAGCATCATCATGAAAGATATGACGGTAAAGGATATCCAGATGGATTAAAGGGAGAAGAAATACCTTTGGAAAGCAGGATAATAAGTGTTGCAGATACAGTAGATGCCATGATGTCAAACAGAACATATAAAAAAGCTAAATCGATAAATACTGTTATAAATGAGCTTATCAGAAATAAAGGTAAACAATTTGACCCTAATATTGCAGAGATTATGATTAAAATATTGATGAAATCTAAAGCTATAAATGAGGAAATATTATCGGAACCTATTATATGGGGAACATTGTTAATTACAACATCAGGAAAAGAATACTTTATTGAAGGAACATTAGTTAAAAACGAAGATAAATATGTATTTATGACTGAAACATTTGACTTTAATAGGGATATAGAAAAATCAAAGATTACAGACATTAGATTATATTTAGAAAAAAACCAGAATGTGAGTGAATATGATATAAAAATTGATAAATATTATAAAAATGAGCTTTATATTTCAGAAATTGAAGCAAAGCATATTGGAGATTCGTTTAGTATGCTATGGGATTTAGAGGGATTTTTAATAGACAATAAGAAGAAAGTTTACAAAATAAATATAACTAGAGTCGGTGGAAACTTTATGTCATTCTATATTAATGATTTAAAAATAGATAAAGAAGGAATGGATAAAATATTGAAAGTAGTCATTCAATTTGAAGAAGACTGTAATGTAGTGGTTACTGGTAAAATAAGCAGATCATATCATGTAGGTATTAAAAATTATTACGATTTTAACTTTATTAATATATCAGATTCAGTAAGAGATAATATTTTCAGGCAATTATTCAAAAAACAAATAGAAACTAGAAAATCAATAATTTACTCATTGGCACATTCTAATTAATAAAAATGTAGTGTGTTTATGCATATGATTATCTAGAGTTATAATATAGTACTAATTCACATAAAGTAGCAAGATAACGATATATTGTCTTGCTACTTATTTTTGTGTCAATTAGAGGATTTCTATAAACAGTCGTCGAATTAATATTAACTGCTGTCAATTTTTTATTAATAATTTTTATTAATAAACAACAGAAGAGGAAGGTGGACAAATGAGTGATATTAATGTTTTTAAGAAAATACTTTTCAAATTAATATCTAAGAAATCAGCTAGAATTACTTTGGCATTTACTATGCTATTAGGTCTTTTAGCTAATTTTGCACTAATATTTTTACTTAAAATTTCTAATGTATTTATAATATCAGTTGTTAATTTTATTACATTACTATTACCAGTATATATAGTGGTAGATACTTCGCTTATATCTTGCCATAAGGATATTGTAAATTATTTGAACCAAATAACAGAAGGTAATTATAAATTAAGAATACCAGTATTTGGTGATGATGAAGTCGGTAGAACTATAAAAGCTATAAATAATTTGAGTTTAAATTATAGAGATATGTTTGAAAAAATAATTGCTGTTTCAATTAAGACTTCAGAATTAACTAAGAAATTGAGAGAATTTATGGATATTAATGATGAAAAAGTACATGAGATATCAAATGCTATAGAAAAAGTAGTCGAATATAATAATGAGTATGCAGAGAATATTGGTAATTCAATAAGCAAACTGGATGATATAGAAAACTATATAGAAGAGATTGAACATATAGTAAATGCAGCTAATAATTCTTCTATAAAGTCTAGAGATGTGTCAGAAAAAGGAGAAATTACAATACAGGAAACTTTTGCTAAATTTTATGAAGTACAAAGTACTGTAGAAAATTTATTTAGCATAATAAAAGAGCTTGGAGATAAGTCAAAATTAATAATAGAAATAGTAAATTCTATTAATGATATAGCTAAAAGAACAAATTTATTGGCATTAAATGCGGCTATTGAAAGTGCTAGGGCAGGAGAAGCAGGGAGAGGCTTTGCAGTTGTTGCTGAAGAAATTAGAGGTCTGTCTGAAGATACTACAAAATCGCTTAAAGAGATAGAAAATATTGTGATGGAGATATCTGGTAGTATCAATAGTGCTATAGCAACAACAGAAGAGAATAGAAGAGTTACTAAAGAGGCACTTGAAAAAGCAGAAGATTCTAAGAAAGTATTTGATGAGATAAAACTAAATTCACACGTTACAGAAGAAAAGGTGAATGCTTCTTTCAATATATTGAGTGAGCTTAAGGAAAATATTTCATATATAATAGAAAATATAGATTCTATCTCACAAAGAACAAACGCTACAGTTGCTTGTACGAATGAATCTTTTAATGCTATGAAGTTGTTAGAAGACAGCGTTTTAGACTTATCAAAATCTGTAAATAATCTTGATGTAATGGCAAAAGAACTTTATAAATATGTAGCAGATGATACTACCGATAAAATATTAAGGAATCAAATAAAGATTTTAAGTAAAATTATTAGAGATGATCTAACAGTAGAAGATTGTATAAGAATAGCAGATGAGCTACATATAGATAATTTCCAGATTACTGACCAAAATGGAGTAATAGTTAGTGCAACAGAGAAAAATAGTATAGGATTGAATTTGTTTGAAATCTATGAGCCTTATAGAGATTTTTATAAAAAAGGTAATATAACAGAATGTTATTTAACTCCAGTGGTTAAGAGAGTAGATGGGAAATATGCTCGTTTTTGTGCAATGCTAAGAAAGGATAGAAAAGGACTTATTATAGTTGAATATGAAATAGGTAGTATATAGTTAATATTACAGTTTAATTACAAATATTGACTTATGGAACAAAATGGTTTACTATAAAAAAGTAACCAAATAATTATGAAAGGGAGGTAGGACTTATGATTAAGAAAATAGTGATTTATGGCAGAGAGTTACAAAATAATAGCACTATCATTATGAATAAGGAAGATAGCCCTACCTTACCTATTTGTGGTGGTCTGAGCTAATAAATATCTATGCTTAGAGTGGAAATTAGGCTATAGGGTATTTTCCCTATGGCCTTTTTGTATACCACAATAGTTTAGCCATGGGTCTTCCTATGGCTTATTATTCTTTTTTGGGGCTATCTGAGCAAAAGGGGGAATTGATTTGAAAAGAATATGGAAGTATATAAGCAAATACAAAGGGTATTATTTAGTAGCTATGCTTTCAATGATAATAGCTATGGCACTTGATATGTTTAATCCACGATTAACTAAAGCTATAATTGATGATGTTATAGTTGGGGGCAAGACTGAAATTTTAGCGAAATTACTTTTAGCTCTTGTTGGAATAACCTTATCAAGAGCTGTTTTGGGATATATTAAGGAGTATCTGTTTGATACTACTAGTAGTAAAATAGTTAAAGCACTTAGAAAAGATTTATTTGATCATATACAAACTTTATCATTTTCATATTTTGACGGTATGAATACAGGTGAAATTTTAGCAAGACTTTCCGAAGATGTAGATAATGTATGGCAGGCTTTAGGCTTTGGTATTATGCTATTTGTTGAACAAATTATTTACTTTATAGTGGCTACAGTGATGTTATTTACATTAAGCTGGAAAATAGCTTTGTTAAGCCTTGCTACAATGCCATTAATAGCATATCTTGCTGTAACACTAGAAAAACAGATAGATGAAGTATATGAAAAGATAAGTGACCAAGGTGCTTTATTAAATACAACAGCTCAAGAGAATGTAGCAGGAGTAAGATTGGTTAGGGCATTTGCTAGAGAAAAATATGAGATTGAAAAGTTTTTAAGTCAAAATAGAGAAAATTATAAATTGAATGTAAAACGAGCTGATATCTGGGCTAAATATCATCCTATTATAGAGTTTTTATCAAATGCGACAAGTGTTTTAATAATAACAGTTGGAGGGATTCTAGTAATCAAAGAAGATATTTCAATAGGAACATTAGTGGCAGCTAATTTTTATGTATTTATGCTTATTTGGCCTATGAGAATGTTAGGATGGCTTACTAATATACTTGGACAATGCAACGCTTCTTTGAAAAAGATTGACAAAATATTTAATGAGAAGCCTGCTATTAAAAACGTTGAAAATCCTATAGTACCAAAATCTATTGAGGGATATATTAAATTTGAAAATGTGTCTTTAGAATATGATGGAGTAAAAGTTCTAAAGAATATAAATCTTGAGGCAAAACCAGGTAGTACAATTGCGATAATGGGTACTACAGGTGCAGGAAAAAGTTCATTAGTTAATTTAATACCAAGATTCTATGATTGTACTGAAGGAAGAATATTATTAGATGGTATAGATATTAAGAATATTGATCTTAACTTTTTAAGAGATCAAATATCAGTAGTAATGCAAGATGTATTCTTATTTTCAGATACCATTGAAGAAAATATAAAATTTGGAATAAAAGATATAGAAAATGTAGATATAGTGAGGGCAGCAAGAGATGCACAAGTATATGAGTTTGTTATGGAAATGAAAGATGGATTTAATACGATAATTGGTGAACGTGGTGTTGGGTTATCTGGAGGACAAAAGCAGAGAATCTCTATAGCAAGAGCATTGGCTAAAGAATCGAAAATTCTAATATTAGATGATGCAACTTCAGCTTTAGATACGGAAACAGAATACAAAATTGAAAGAGCTATAGAAAATAGAAAGAAATTGACTAAATTTATAATAGCTCATAGGATTTCAGCAGTAAAGAACGCTGATGAAATAATTATATTGGAAAACGGTGAGATTATTGAAAGAGGTACGCATGAGGAGCTTTTAGAGAAAAAAGGTAAATATTATGACACATATTTTGAGCAGACAAAAGGTCTCTATATAGAGACACAGGAGGTGATATAATGGCTAAAAATACAGTAAGACAAGATGAAAAACTTAATGAAATTGTAAAGATAGATATTATTAAAAGATTATATTCATATTTAAAGCCATATAAATTTCAAGTTTTTCAAGTGCTTATTTTAATGGGAGCTGTTATTGGAGTCAATCTTATTAATCCATATTTTCTTAGATTAGGTATAGATAAATTTATAGTAGACAGAGATATAACAGGTCTTTTCTCATTGGGAAGATTAATGATTTTAATTAATATAGTTTCTATGATTTGTTCTAGATGGAGAATTAAGAAGATGGCTAGGATAACCAATAATATATTAGTTACTATAAGGCATCAGTTATATAAGCATATACAGAAACTATCATTTGAGTTTTTTGATAGTCGTCCAAATGGAAAGATTATTGCTAGGATTATTGGAGATGTAAACTCTTTAAACAATTTATTTACAAGTAGCGTTACAAATCTAATTCCAGATTTAGTTACTTTAATAGCAGTTGTAGTAATAATGATTTCTATGAATTTAAAATTAGCTTTAGTATCTCTTGTAACACTACCATTTTTACTAGTGTCTATGTTTTTGATAGAGGTTACTTGTAGGAAGAGATGGCAGTTATTTAGGAAAAAGAATTCCAATATGAAAGGGTATATTCATGAAAATTTCTCTGGTATTAGAGTTATACAGAGTTTTGCTGTTGAAGATAAGACTAGTAGAGGGTTTAATGAGATACTAACAGAGCTCAGGATGGCATTTGTTAAGGCAGTAAGATCAAGCGATTTATTTTGGCCATCAGTTGAGCTTTCATGGGGAATAGGTTCAGTAATAGTATTTTGGTACGGAGTAAAATTATTAAATACTGGAGAAATTAGTGTAGGACTTTTAGTTGCTTTCACAAGCTATATATCAATGTTCTGGCGACCTATAATGAATCTAAGCAATTTCTATAATAACTTAATTACAAATATGGCGGCAGCAGAGAGAATATTTGAAATAATGGATATAAAACCTGATATAGAAGATAAAAAAGGTGCTAAAACTATGCCAAAAATAAAAGGAAACGTTGTGTTTAAACATGTTCATTTTAGTTATGACGAGAATGATGTTGTTTTGAAAAATATAAATTTTAGTGTTAAAGCTGGAGAAACAATAGCATTGGTAGGTCCAACTGGAGCTGGTAAGACAACAATAGTAAACTTAATAGCAAGATTTTATGATGTAGATAGTGGAGAAGTATTAATAGATGGATACAATGTTTCAGATGTCAAGTTAGAAACCTTAAGAAGCCAAATGGGTATTATGCTTCAGGATACATTCCTATTTTCAGGTACAATAAAGGAAAATATAAGATATGGTAAACTTGATGCAACTGATGAAGAAATAATTAAGGCAGCTAAAGCTGCTTATGCTCACGACTTTATTATGAAATTGCCAAAAGGATATGATACAGATATAAATGAAAGAGGAACAAGATTATCTGTAGGACAAAGACAACTAATAGCATTTGCACGTGCTTTACTAGCAGATCCGAGAATTTTAATTTTAGATGAGGCAACATCTAGTATTGATACTCATACAGAAAGGTTGGTTCAAAAAGGGATAGAAAGACTTTTAAAAGGTAGAACATCTTTTGTTATAGCCCATCGTCTCTCAACAATACAGAATGCAGATCGTATATTTGTTATTGATGATGGTAAGATTAAAGAAATGGGCAATCATAATGAGCTTATGAAAATGAAGGGGATTTATTATAACCTATTTATGTCGCAGTTTAAGTTTTTGGATAATAAGAAAGTAGTGTAATATATAAGCAGTATTGCCCTCTTAAGAATTTTCTTAAGAGGGCGGTTTTTTTATATTACTTAGAATTGTTTTTTCTTGCGTTGTATATATAGTAAAATCCTAACATTAGCAGTATTAAAGGTATTGTCCAAATGATAGATGGTAGCATGTCCCACAATGTATAGGTTTCGATTTCCATAAACGAAAATCGGTATAATGCTAAAAATTTTGATACTACTAATATGAAAGCGGATAAAAATAAACCTGCTATAATGTATATTGCTGCCAATATATCAAAGTGTTTCAAAATTTCACCCCTTAATTAAATAAATTTAGAATGGTTTTGTATAAGATGTAATCAAATGAATGTATCCCCATGCTTTACCATTTTTCTCTACTGGTACATAAAGAGTAGTAGTTTTTGAATCCAGTAAAGTACCTAACCAATTGTAGTGTTTTACTGTTCCAGTTGTATATTCCATAATAGGTTCAAATTCAGCCCAGCCATATTCTCCTGGTTTTAATGTAATAGTATGAGTTTCTTCATATGATTCAGAGCTGTTCCAATTTATTGACATACCAATTTTTACAGCCTGTTTTTCTTCATAATTAAGGTTACCAGAAAATTCATAACCTACTGTAGTAGAAGATTTTATTTTAAATTGAGATTCACTAGATGTAGCATTATGTTGAATATTGCTGACAATTTCTCGTAAATCAGGTCTACTTCTATACCCTGTACTATTTTCTATATATACATAGTAGTCATCGGTTATTTTTTGAGGTTTTATTATAAAATTTGAATATGAAAATATCTTATTAGTCGTAGTTTTTTTAATATTAAATGCTTTGCCAGTTTTTTGAAGATATTCTTCTATACTGATTTCTTGTAATCCTTTATCAGTAACTAATAGTATCTTATGAGTATTATAAATATCTTCTTTATTTTTTTCTATGGCAAAGACACCAGTTGTCATACTGAATAATAATGTGATTATTAAACTAAATATTAATATTTTTCTCATAGGTAAAACCTCCTTTGAAATTTGATGTATATTTTGAAATCAAACCGGTTTGAAATAAATGTGAAGCACATGCACTTTATACAAAAATTAACATATTTACCATAGAAAACATGTCGAAACATGTCATGATAATCATTAAAATTTTGTAATAAAACGTAGTGTAATATATAAGCAGTATTGCCCTCTTAAGAATTTTCTTAAGAGGGCAATTTCTGCCTAAATCTTATAGCTTATTTGTCCATTTTTAATATACATTCTTGAATTTTAGAGGTTATGTTGGTATTCATTCTTATCATATTTTTTTCAAATTCTCTGTTTATATTTGCTTGATTTATACAAATTGTAGTAACTTGAATAAATAACCCGTTTGTAGTAATAGAATTGCTGAAAGTAGGAGAAAGTTTTACATTTAATTCTTTATAATCTATGGGGGTAGAATAAATTCGATTAACAGTCAAATAATATTTTTTTCTTATATTAGGTTTATAGCTAACAACAACTTTTGTTGCAATATTTTTTTCTTGATTTAGTATATAAATTGATTTTTGTTTTAGAAAAGCTGTATTATCATTAAGAGCATTAAAAGCAGTATCAACTCAATGTTTATTTAATTCATCATCTCCAGGGTAAACTGTTATTGTTGGTTTTCCGATATATGATAGAGGATATTCTTTTTTTAATCCTTTTATAATATAGTTTGACACAGAATCGAATTTACTATAATTTAATGATTTTTCAAAAAATTATTAAAGGTATATATAACCCCAATACTTATTATAACGATTGCTATTATAAGTAAAATTTTTGTTCACTTGCAAACCAAATCCTCAAAATTATTTATGATTATTTTTATAATCCATAGGAATTTATAAAACCTTATTGAATTATGGATAATTTAAAATATAATTTCCATTTATGGATACAGGCAAAATCTTCCTTATAATTTATTTAAATCGAAGATTTTGTTCTATTCATATGTGTAAATAGATATTATACCAATAGAGTCTTTCTTTATTCTTTCAATTTTTTCCCAAATATTTTAGCAGTTTAAATAGATTAGAAATAAATATGAAGCACATGTACTTCATATAAAATATTAACAGCTAATCTATAAGAAATATGTCGAAACATAGCACGATCAATGTTAAAATATTGTAATAAAACTATAAAATAGAAAACACTAACTTATATAAGGTATAAAAATTCAAACTAATTATTTTTCAGAAAATCCTAATAAATACAAAACTTTAAGGATAATGTATTAAAATAAGATTGAATAAAAGACAACAATTAAGAAATTACTTTAAAGTTTGGAAACTATATAATATAATAAAACTAAAAATAGAAGGGGTGATTTAATGACGGTTAGGATAATTACTGATAGTGCATGTGATTTACCTAAAAATATCATAGATGAATATAATATTCGTGTAATACCTATACTAGTTTATTTAGAAAATATAGAATATTTAGACGGCGAAACACTTAACCCAGTGGATTTATATAATAATATGAGAAATGGTAAAGTCTATAAGACAGCACAAATTCCTCCAGCTACTTTCAAAGAAGTTTTCTTAGAGTACGCAAACAAAAATGAAAGTGTAATTTATGTTGCTTTTTCATCTGGCTTATCAGGTACATATCAATCGGCTTTAATGGCAAAGAATGAAGTGTTAGAGGAATATCCAGATTTTGATTTAGAAGTAATCGACACAAAATGTGCTTCTGTAGGTTTTGGTTTAGTGGTATATAAAGCTGCACAAATGGCTAAGGAAGGTAAGTCAAAAGAAGAAATAATTAACGCAATTAACTTTTATTCACAGCATATGGAACATGTTTTTACTGTAGACGATTTGGAGTATTTATATAGAGGCGGTAGAGTAAGTCGTACAGCTGCATTTGTAGGTAGTTTATTAAATATTAAACCTATTTTGGATGTAGAAGATGGAAAATTAGTTCCTATTGAGAAGGTTAGAGGTAGAAAAAAAGTATTAAAAAGAATGATTGAAATAATGGAAGAAAGAGGAGTGGATTTATCTAATCAGGTTATAGGTATAAATCATGGTGATGATTTAGAAGGAGCTAAAAAACTTGAAGATATGATAAGAGAAAGATTTGGTTGTAAAGAATTTATTGTAAATATAGTTGGATGTGCTATTGGGGCGCATTCAGGACCTGGGACTTTATCAGTATTCTTCTTAAATGAAAAACCACCAATGTAAAGCTACTGTTTATTCAGTAGCTTTTTTATGTGTTCAGAAAAAATTTTAATATTTACAAAAGCATATTTTTGTGATAACATACTGACTTAATAATCAAAATTTTTCTAAACTTTACATTTATATGGAGGTGGGGGAATGGGTATAACAAGAAACATAAAGACATACTACATATACTCTATATTTGCGGACCTTTTAATATTAGGACCTATAATAGTATTATTCCTTACTGCAAAAGGGTTATCTTTTACAGAAATTATGTTGTTGCAATCTGTAGCAGCTATTTCAGTAGTTATATTTGAAGTGCCTACAGGAGCTTTTGCAGATAAATTTGGAAGAAAGGTTAGTATGCTCATAGGAGCAATATTATGGGCAACTAGTCTTCTGATATATATATTAGGAACCAAGTTTCTAACTTTTATGTTGGCTGAAATAACCTTTAGTTTAGGAGCTACATTGAAATCTGGAGCAGATACTGCTTTAATATATGATTCATTAAAATCGATAGGGAGAGAAAGAGAGTTCCAAAGTATAGAAGGTTATGCAAGGTCATTGGCTTTATATGCTCAAGCTGTAGGTTCTATTATTGCGGGATTTGTGTACAAAGTAAATATTTTTTTACCGCTCTATATTTCTATTGGATTTATATTTATAACTGTGATTATTACTTTGAATTTTATTGAGCCTTCAATAGAAGGGAAAAAGGGCAAATATGGAAGCAATTATTTGAAACAGATTAAAGAGAGTGGAATATATATTGCAAGACATGAGAAAATTAAAGCAATAATGCTATTTTCAATGATTTTCTTTATATTTTATAGAGCTGGGTTTTGGTATTTTCAACCCTATATGGAGAGTGTAAAAATACCTGTTGAGTACTTTGGTATAATATTTTTTATTTTCAACATTGTGGCTGCAATAACTTCTAAAAGGTGTCATTTAATAATGGAAAAAACTAAACCTAGAACTTTATCATTTATGGCATTTCTTATAATAGTATCATTTGCTTTACTAGGAGTTATAAGAGTATGGGTAGGTGTATTAGCGATATTGCTGCAGCAAATGGCTAGAGGACTTTACAGACCAGTTACAACTAAATATTTAAACAAACATATACCGTCAGACAAAAGAGCTACAATACTTTCTTTTCAAAGTTTAATAACAAATATTGCCGTAGCTGTAACTTTGCCATTCATGGGTATATTAAAGGATTCGACAGATATATTTACTACACATTTAATATTAGCTGGAATAATGTTCGTGTTAGTATTGATGGTTATGAGATATATGAATAAAAGACTAGGAGTAAAACAAGCAGAGAAAAGCAGTATTTAGTTTTCCAAAAACGAAAAATGACCAGACTGGTCATTTTTTCTTTTTATTGACACTGGAAAAAATTTATAATACAATATGACTAACAAGTCATATGACTTTGCAGTCATAACATAACATAGTTGTATAAGGAGTGAGACTATTGCCAAAGAAAACTTTCTTTAATCTACCTGAAGATAAAAGACAAAGAATAATCGAAGCTGCTATCGATGAGTTTGCCAAATATCCATATGATAAGGCAAGTATAAACAGAATAGTTGAAAATTCAGGAATAGCTAAGGGGAGTTTTTATCAATACTTTGAGGATAAAAAAGATTTATATAAATACATTTTAGAATTAGTTGGCGAAGAAAAAGAAAAATATATTAATCAAATTTTAAAAGTCAAAAAGGAACTTGATTTTTTTGAGATGATACGTCAAATGTATATTGCTGGTGTTAAATTTTCGAAAGATAATCCTAAATTTGCACAAATAGCAAATCATTTTGTAAAAAATACGGATGCAAGTTTGAAAGAAGAGATATTTGGAGATAGCATACCAAAGGGCAAAGAAATTTTTAAAGGTATGTTATTAAGAGGTATTCAGAAAGGTGATATTGACCCATCTATAGATGTAGATTTGGTGGCACAAATATTGACTACTATAAGTATATCGATAGGAGAATATTTCGTTAAAGAAGTTAGAATTAATGATAATTCTGAGATTATGGATTTGGTTGACAAAATGCTATATGTTATAGCATATGGAATTAAGAATAAAAAGGGGGAAAATTAAGATGTTAAGAGTAAAGGATTTATATTTTTCTTACACAAATGATGAAAACTACGCTGTTAAAGGAATCAACTTTGAGATTGAAAAGGGAGAAATATTCGGATTTCTTGGCCCAAATGGGGCTGGTAAATCTACTACACAGAAGATACTTATAGGAATACTTCCTATGCAAAAAGGCGAAGCCTCAATTGCAGGAATTGACATTAGAAAACCAACAGAAAAATTATTTAACCTTATAGGAGTATCTTTTGAACAGCCTAATGTATACAAAAAATTAACAGGTTTTGAGAACTTGGAATTTTACAGAAAAATGTTCAGTGTAGAAACAGAAGATACTATGAAACTTTTAAGAATGGTTGGACTAGAAGATGCAGCTGATAAGAGAGCTGGTAATTATTCAAAAGGTATGATGCAAAGATTAGTTTTTGCAAGATCGTTAATAAATAAGCCTAAGATGTGGTTTTTAGATGAGCCTACATCAGGATTAGATCCTACTACAGCTAATGAGATAAAAGAAATAATCAAGAAGAAAAAGAAAGAAGGAGTTACAATTTTCTTGACAACTCATAACATGCATATAGCAGATGAATTATGTGATAGAGTAGCATTCATAAATGAAGGGGAAATAGTACTCATTGATTCACCTAGAAATTTAAAGCTTAAGTATGGCGAAAAGCTTGTCAAGGTAGAATATAGAGAAAATGGTGAGTTAAGAAGAGAAAGTCTATCAATGATAGATGATAAAGATAAGGAGAAATTAAACAAACTTATAAATGATGGGAAGATAGAAACTATGCATTCACAAGAAGCTACATTGGAAGAGATATTTATAAAGGTAACAGGCAGGGGGTTGAAGTAGATGTTTAAAAGATATTTAGGTCTTTTAAAAAAGGATATAATTACAGGATTTAGAAACTTTTATTTCTTAATAGTCATAGTAACAGCATTAATATATGTAGGTGTAATAAATTTTCTTATACCAAGCGAAATCTCAATAAAGCCTGCCGTTTATTATCATATAGAATACAAAGGAGATATCAAAAATGTCCTACAGGACATGATGACACAAGCTGGAGATGAACATGATTCTGTTTATGCAGTTAAGTCAAGAGAAGAAGTAATTGCTAAAATGAAGAAAAATAAAAATAGTATTGGAATGATTGTTAAAGAGATAGAAGGCAAACCAGGAATAGAGTTTATTATGCAGGGGTATGAAAACAAAGAAGTAATCAATTCATTAATATTAGCAATAGAGGATAATATAAATAAAAAAATTAGTGGAGATGTAAAGATTGAAACTTTAGTACTTAGAAAAGGAACTAATATAGAAAAAATACCTATAAATAAAAATGCGCTACCTGTATTTATACTGTCTGAACCAGTATTATTAGGATTTTTCTTAGTAGTAGCACTTATCTTCATGGAAAAAGAAGAAGGAACGATTAGAGCATATGTTGTTTCACCAGGTACTTTATATGAATATCTCGCTTCAAAAATAACCTTAATGCTTATTTTAGGATTAATATCAACAATTATGAGTACAGTTCTAGTAGTAGGATTTAAAGTAGACTTTTTAAATTTAATAATATTAGTTACTTTAGGAAGTATTTTTGGAACATCACTAGGTTTGATATTAGCAAGCTTTTTTAAGAATATATCTCAAGCAATGATATGGATAATTATATTAATGTTGTTTATAACTTTACCTTTCATTTCGTATTTCATGCCAAGTTTTGCTCCAACATATATAAAAATATTACCAACATATCCATTACTATTTGCGATAAGAGAAACTATTTTCCCGACAGGCAACACACAAATTATTTATTCTACTATGCTATATTACGTATTTTTAGGAGCTATAACCTATTTCTTATCAGTATTTGCGTATAAACGCAGTTTAATTAAGGAATAAAGGGGGGAATTAGTTATGAGAAGGATTTTATCTATATTTAAGAGAGACATATCTAATAGCTTAAGGGATTCGATTTTAGTATATATGTTAATAGCACCTATATTATTGACTATTGGCTTTAAGTTTTTTATACCGAGTGCTCAATCTGCATCTTTACAATTTGCAATTGATGAAAGGGTAGGAAAAGAAGTAATAGAAGTATTTGATAAATACGGAAAAGTTGAAGTTTACTCTTCTGTTGAAGATATAAAGGAAAGAGTAAAAAATATAGATGATATAACTGGCATAACACTAGGGAAAGACGGTGGATATCAATTAATACTTGAAGGAAATGAAACTCATGATTCGGTTGAGATTTCTAAAATGATAATTAGGAGTCTACTTGTAAACAGAAAGAGTAATTTAAACTATATTATAAGTGATATTGGTACTAAAACTTCTCCATTAGCTACTTATGGTACGATATTTCTGTTGCTAATGGCAATATTAGTATCTGGAGTTATTATAGGTTTTAATATTATAGAAGAGAAAGAGAGTAATACATTAATGGCTTTAAACGTTACACCAATGAAAAAGATAGAATTTATTATAGGAAAAAGCATTACAGGAATAATATTGCCAGTAATTCAAGCATATATAATGCTTTGGATTTTAGGTTGGTTAAATAGTATAAATAATTTGATGGTATTTGTATTGATTATTACAAGTTCTTTAATAGGCATAATTACAGGGTTCCTGATAGGAGTTATTAGTAGCAATCAGATGGTAGGAATGACAAATATGAAAATTATAAACTTTCTTATTTCGTTAATTATAATTGGTGCAATATTATTACCTAAGGATAAGCAATTCTTTTTATACTGGGCTCCACCATACTGGTTCTATACTGGGTTTAAAGGTATACTTCTAAATACAATTACTTGGGCTAAATTAGGCATATATGTTGCTTGGATAATAGGAACAGTTTCTTTTATATTTGGATTATTAAAAAATAAGATAAGAAAAGGATTGGTATAAATATTGTTGCTTAGAATTCTTAATTAGTTTATTACAAAATATAATATCTGATAATGAGTTTATATAAGTATAATATTTAATAATGAACAAGATATTTTTAAACTTAAGAAAAAATTTGAAATCATTAAATAATTAAATGCAAAAGAGGTATCAAGTGTGATATCTCTTTTTTTATTAAATTGATTTTTCTAGATATAACAAATATGGATATTAATATAGATGGTTCTAGCGTTATTGACATATGCAGAATATAATAGTAAGGTATAAGAAGGGGGATGGAAAGTTTTTCTTATATGAAAAAGATATAAAATTTTTATGCTATATTTTAATATTTTAAATAATTAAATATCATGTAATTATTTGGTGAAAGAAGAGAAATTGTAAATTTTCTCAAGAGTCAAAATATAATTAAATTTCAAAATATCCCCTTAAAGTAGATGTAAGAACAAAGGGGATTTGTTATTGTGAAAATAGAGATTATTTCACAAGAAGAAAAAAGGAGGGGCGATTTTTTTAAAAAAGTACATTAATATGCAAAAAAGGAGGTGTAAGCCGTTGACTTACATATAAGTCAACGGAGGATAAATTGAAGAAAAGTATAATTTTTAAATATGTTGCTATAGGAGTTTTGTTTGGATTATGTTTTCCTATTGGAGCAATTGTTTTTGAATTATTTTTAAATCAAAAGCCTTTTAGTATTACTAATTTACTATGGATTCATAACAATAATAAATTATTATATATGATTGATACTGCACCTTTATTTTTAGGGATTTTTTCTTTGTTTGGAGGAATCAGCAAAGCTAAGACGGAACAAATAAATTTAGATTTACAAAATGCAATAAAGGATAGAGCATCTAAAGAAAAAATGAGCATGATATTAAATGAAACAGAGAAAATTGTTAAAGAACTGCTGACTATTTCAAAAATATTGTCTAAAAGTGCAGCAAAAAGTAAAAATAATATGATGAGTACTTTTGAAATATCTGAAAAAATCATATCAGATATACAGAATAATATTGAGAAAATAAATCAATTATTTAAATTAATAAAAGAGATTGATATTACAACAAAATCTATAAACCAAAATATAGATAATACTTATGAAACAATTGAAAATATGAAATCTAATATGAAAGAAACGGTAGACTCTGTTTGTGTTTTAAACGATTTAACAATACAAATAAAAGATAATATTTACTTCAATAACGGAGAAATTAATGATTTTCTAGATAAAGTAAAAATTATTAATGATTTATTAGAAGAAATAAATGGCATAGGTCGACAGATTGGCATGTTAGCTTTGAATTCTGCTATGGAAGCATCGAGATTGGGAGCGGCTGGCAAAGGATTTGAAGTTATTGCGAGTGAAATAAGTAAATTGGCTAGCAAGACGAATGAAACTAGTAAAATGATTGAAAATTTGGCATTGGATATGGAAGAGAGAGGGAAAACAATAAAAAATGTTTTAGATAAACAAAGAGATATGATAAAAGAAATTATAGATACTGTTGCAAACATAGATAATTATATGAAACATAATTTTTTCTTGACAGAAGATGTTTACAGTAAGATGAATAATATAATGCAACTGACAGATGAACAGAATAAAAAGCAAAATGTTGCTTCAAGAGAAATTAACATACTAGAACAGAATAATAATTATATGATTGAAAATGTTAAGAATATAAATTATCTGATAAATAAAGAGATGCCGCTTGTAGATGATTTAGAAAAAACTAGTAAAGAAATAGAGAAGAAGTCTATAAGTCTAAAAGAAGTAGTTCAATATGAATGAGTAAGGTAAAAAAGTAGGATTTTTATAAAATTTTGGCTGACAGTTATTTCTGTCAGCCTTTTAATCTATTAAGAACCTATTAAGAAATCGAATATATTGGATAATTCACTTGTATCAGCTTTATAGATTTCTGTATATCTACATCTTGTGCAAGTTACAGTAGTAAATTTTTTGTTTTGAATGTCAAATAATTTAGCGAATGTCCCGCCAGTTGCTTGAAATTGATCGGTTTCATATGATGTATTTGAGCATTTTGGACATTTCCAATTAGATTCCATATGTTTACCTCCTTCACAATTAATATTAAAGACATATCACGTATTATTAGTTATTTCTATCAATTGAAAAATATTCCTTCAAGAATTAGATTTTTTCTTAGGAATAAAAAACAAATGTCGACATTTTTAGATAAAGGAAATTATGCTTAAATCTAGAAATATTAAGAGTCAAGAAAGTTTTAAAAAGGTGAGAAGTTATGAGTAAAATAGTTGCATTTACAGGAGCTGGTATATCTAAAGCTAGTGGAATACCTACTTTTGAAGAATTAGGTGATTTAAGACAAAAATTAAGTAGGAGTTATTTTGAAAATTACCCTATTAAGTTTTATGAGATACTTAAAAAATTTAAAGATACTGTAAGAAATGCTAAACCAAATGAAGCACATATAGTTTTAGCTAAATACAATATTCCAGTAGTAACTATGAATATAGACTCACTTCATAAAAAAGCAGGAAGTAAAGATGTATTAGAGATTCACGGAAATCTTGAGACGGTTTTTTGCAACCAATGTAATAGTGAATTTGATTTTGATGTTATTTATAATTCGATTTATTGTAAGAATTGTAAAAGCTTATTGAATCCTAATGTAGTATTATATGGAGATATGATTCCAAATTATTTTAATGCTATTGCTATTATCGGTTCAGCTGATATATTGTTAGTTGTAGGTACTTCATTTTATACTTCGACTGCAAATGATTTAGTTTATAGGGCAAAAAATGCAGGGATAAAAGTAGAAATAATAAATGAGAGAGCAGAGGAATTGGTGCCTAAGTTTTTGGCGAAAATTATGAAAACAAAATTTAAATAAGAAGCTTATTTTAATATAAAATTATATACTGGAGGATATAACTATGGCTAAGAGGGATTATATTACTATTGAAGAAAGTAAAGATATTGAAAGATTTAGCTTAGTTACTAATAAGGATGGAAGAAAAGAAATTTGGCTAAGAATAGCTGTGTATGATAAAGGAGAGGAAGATGAAGCAATAAGTGATTTTACAAGGTTGGGATTGGGTTATATAACTCCAGAGTATTTAAAAATAAAGATGGAAAGAAAGAAGGAGGATTACAATATGGAATCAATTAAAATTAAAAAAATTAGTCTTGAAGAAGCTAAAAAGTTAGGTATTGATTCATGGAGTCATTGGGAATGTGAACCTAGTACTTTTGATTGGGAATATGATGAGCAGGAGACGGCTTATGTTTTTGAAGGAGATGTTATTGTAACTACTCCAGAACAAACCGTACATATAACGGATAATATGTTAGTTTCTTTTCCAAAAGGATTAAAGTGTACATGGGAAGTGAGGAAAAAGATTAGAAAGGTTTACACGTTTAATTTTGAAATATAAATATCTTTCAGTTCGGATTATAATTGAGATAAAGATAAAACAAAGGGCGGTTCTTTAATGTGGTAGAAAAGAGCCGTCTTTCTTATAACACACTTTCTTCTAAAAGAGGTTGATACATCATAATTGCATGGTTTTCAGTTATATATTCATCTTCTAAAAGTTCTCCAAACAGATTATATATGCGTCTGTGAATTATATTATGGCGTATATAACCTCCCCAATATTCATGTGTAATCCAATGCTTTTTTCATAAACTTCATATCTTTTAGTTATAGGCTTTTCTGCTCTCCATTCGCCAACTAAATGCTTGTCTGTCAAATAGACTATCAACTGAAAATTTTCGTTAGTGCCATTATATATCTGTAAATCTCTATAATTATACACACAAGTAGCTCCACTACCAAAAGGTTGTGTTCTATTTACATCAGGAAAAACATCAAAACTATGTCTATATCTTTCTGTGACAGTCAAAGGGGTATGTAAGGTTATCCAGTAAATCAAGTTTGATAATTGGCAAAGCCCTCCACCTATTTCAGGACGGAAACTTCCATAAAAAAGGTTCATGCCTTTTACATATCCCTTTCTTTTAGTTGGTTTACCAATTAATTTCCAATATGAAAATGTTTCTCCAGGTTTAATTACTATTCCGTTAATTTTTTTTGTTGCAATTTTAAGATTAGTAATTTTATTATACTGCAACCACATATCAACATTTTTAAGTTTTCTAAGTAAAGGAGTTTGGTGTTTAAATATTAAATAAGGTAATTTTGTGGTATCTAAGGTTTTAGCATATTTTTTATTGCTAAAATACCATTCGAAATATCTTTTAGTTTTATAATAATTTTTACCTAAAAAAATTCTAAGAGCCGATCTTTTAATTGGTTTCATTTAAAGTCCCCCAGAAATATCAAATAATTAGTAATATTATACCAGTAATAGATATTTGTGTCAAAAAATATAATTTCCTACGGATTATAAACAAACCTCTTGAATTTTCAGAAAAAATAAATTATAATTACTATTGATAACGTTGTCATAAAAGAGGGATGACCATGAGAAATGTAACTATGGCTGATATTGCTAAATTAGCTGGAGTATCTGTAAAAACAGTATCAAGGGTAATAAATAATAGTAATGAGGTTAAGGAAGAAACTAGACAAAAAGTATTAAAGATTATAAAAGAGCAGGGATATCAAGTGAATATTCTTGCAAAAGGGTTAAGAAAAAAACAGACTAATACTATAATAGTCTTTATTGATAAACATAGTGGAGGATATTGGAGTATATGGCATAACGAAATCGTACAGGAAATTATTAAGTACTCCAAAGAGAAAGGTTATAAGATAGTTATTTCACCATCTTCTGGTGAAGGCTGTTTAGATGACGATACAGATGGTTTTTATCTTTTAAGAAGTGGTATGGCAGATGGAGCTATAATTTTTGACAACATGGAAAACGATATCAGAATTAAATATTTAAGAGAAAACGATATTCCTTTTGTAATTGTCGGGAAAGATATAAATTACGATGATACAAGTTATGTAGATTTGGATAACTATAAAGCTGGTTTTATAGGTGGTAAGTACTTAATAGAGAATGGATATAAAAAGATATGTTTTATGCTTGGAAGTAGAGATTTTATTGTTAACAATGAGAGAACTAATGGTTTCAAAGAAATATGTAGTAATTATAGTGATATTGAATTTAATATTGTTTATGATGTTTCAAATATTCAGAGTGCTTATGAAAACGCCAAAGAGATTATTCAAACTAATAAACCAGATGCATTTTTTGTATCTGGAGATGAAAGAGCAATAGGAGTTTATAGAGCTATTAAAGAAAGTAATTTATCAATACCTAAAGATATAGCAGTTTTAGGGATTGATAATATACCTTTGTGCGAATATATTTATCCATCATTAACTACCATTGACCAGCCCAAGAAAGAATTCGGCTACCATTCAGTAAACATTTTGATGGAGTTAATGAATAATAAAGCAAAGATAACAAAAAGGGTTTTAATAGAACCTAAATTAATAATTCGAGAATCAACTTAAAGAGAGTTTTTTTCAAGCATGAATGACAACGTGCGACAAAACGATTGGTAAAAACTTTTGTTTTTTTGGTTCATATTATTTGGCTTCCTATGTAGGGAGTCGAGATAAAAATACATCAAATATAAAGAAGGGGGAAATTTTTATGAAAAAAGTTATTTCATTAATGTTAGTAGTACTGCTTATGTCTACGGCTTTGGCGGGATGTGCTACTAAAGAAACTGCTACACCAGAGAAGAAAAAATTAGTTTTCACATCAAGATTATGGTCTGCACCAGAGGAAAAGGAATTCATTATCAATGAAATAATCAAACCATATGAAGAAGCTAATAATATTGATATCGAATTTTCAATAGCTACAGATGATGAAATTTTTGATGCAATTAAAGTTCAGCAAGAATCTGGAAATATAACTACAGATATCATAACTGCTCACAGTGGTAAAATGCCAGATTGGACAAGAGCTGGTTATGTTATGGACTTAACAGACGTAGTAAAATCATGGAAAGACCGTACTTTCTTTGAAACTTTCAAAAGCTCAACACATAAAGATGGTAAGCAATATTTCTTACCAGTAGGTGCAGATGTATACTTAACACTTATTAATAAGAAGGCTCTAAAGTATAAACCAGAAGGTGTAGATATTGACCACTTAACTTGGGAAGATTATGCTAAGTGGGCTGTAAATATAGCTAAAGGTGAAGGTGAAGGAAAAGTAGTTATTACAGGTATTCCACAAAAATCATGGATTTATATGTTTGGTGCATCAGCATTATCTTACGGAGCTGGATTCCCAGATATAAATTCTCCTGAAGCTATGAAAGCATGGAAAATATGGGAGAAAATTGGAGATGCAAAAGGATTTATACCAACAGTTGCTAATGTAGAATCAAGTGTTGACCCAATGAAGCGTGAAGAAGGTTGGTTATGTGTATTCCACAATGCTCGTGTAGGTACTGTTTATGCTTCTAACGAAACTAAGTATATAGTGGCTCCAGCACCATCAGGACCTAAGGGAATCGGTACTGTTGCAGGGGTTAGTGGATATGCTATAGTTAAAGGTTCTAAGAATTATGAAGAGGCAGTTAAATTCCTTGAGTATTTAACTAGACCAGACATTCAAACTAAGATAGCTTTAGGAACTGGTGGATTTATACCACCTGTTAAAGAAGCTATTGAGCAATTAGGTGATGGAGCTGAAGACGAAGTAATTAAGAAGGCTTTAATGGTTCTTGAAAAAGGAGTACCTTCAGGAGTACCTGCTCATGAATATAAAGATTGGGGAGCAGTTAAACAAATATTCGACGATATCTTTGTAGAAGCTATAAATGGAGATAAGAAGATAACTCAAGAATATCTAGATGCTAAACAAGCTCAATTAGACGCTTTGAAAAAATAATATTTCAATAAAGTACACATTGGATGTTTAGCATCCAATGTGTATTTTTGTAAAGGGGTGAAAAGATGGAAGATTTACAAAGTAGAAATAGAAGCTTGAACAAATGGTTGCCGTATATTTTAGTTGTTCCATCGATGTTGTATTATATATTATTTTGGCTAAGACCTGTTTTAACTTCATTAATAAGAAGTTTTACTGGAGTAGAAGGTGGATTAACCCTTCAGAACTATAAATTAGCATTATCAGATCCATTATTCAGAGAGGGCTTTATAAATACAGCTGTAATAGCAGGCGTTTCTGTAACAATAGAGTTTGTAGTGGCTTTAATGCTAGCTTTATTAATCAACAGAAAATTTAAAGGTTCAGGTGTCTTATTGTTTATTGCTATGATTCCTATGGCTTTACCACCAGTCGCTGTTGGTGCAATATGGCAGACTGGTTTAACGACAAATGGATGGGTTAATAGTTTACTAATACACTTAGGGTTGATTACTGAAAGCGGAAAAATATATTTTATGACTGCTGAAGGATGGAAGAGATTATTATTAATAATATTAATAGATGCTTGGCAGGTAATACCATCGGTTATGATTATTTTATTAGCAGGATTGCAAAATTTCCCTAAAGAAATGAAGGAAGCCGGATATGTATTTGGTGGTAATGCATTTACAGTATTAAGAAAGATTACACTTCCAATATTAAAACCGACTATTGTAACTGCTGTTGTCTTAAGATTGATATCAGCGATACAAATTTGGTTGATTGTTGTTATGATTTATGGATTTAACAGAGTACCAACATTAATGGAACGTGTTGTATACTATGGAGATCAGGTATCATCACTGCCAAACAGCTTCCAATTAGCATCTACAAATTCGATTATAGTGGCAATTATTGTTTCAAGTGCTGCATTAATTTATCTGAAAGTATCAAGAAATTCAGAAAGTAAAGAGGTGTAAGTATGCCGGTTAATAGAAGTGTTAAAAAATTGATCCAAAAAACAACTTTTTTAATACTAATAGCAACTATATTATTCTTTATTTTAACACCTATATTCTTTTTAACATCGCTTTCTTTTTTATCATCTAGAGAAGCTTATCAATTTCCTTTACCTATATTACCTTCTTTGAAAAGCGAATTTGTTGCAGAGAAGAGTGAAAAAGGCTATTTAATAAGCATATATGAACCAAGTACAGGAGAGTATGAGTCAATATTAGATACAAACAAATTTGAAAAAATGAGTACTTATTTTAGAAGAGAATTATCTATCTATACATCTCCAGAAAAATTAAAGGAGATACTAAGTCAATTAGACAATGGAGATATTGAAAAAGTTCACTTTACTATGAGAAAAAGCTTATGGCATAACTATAAAACTTTCTTTAAAGTTACAGGTAATGCAAAAGCGGCACTTATCCGAAGTATACAAACTGCGTTAGTAACAATATTAATTTCTCTTACATTAGGTGGTATGGCAGGTTATGCATTTGCAAGATTTAGTTTTAAAGGTAAGGAACAGTTAAGATTCGGTATATTATTCGTTAGAATGTTCCCAGCTGTAACTATAGCTTTACCTATGGTTATTTTACTGGCTAAATATGGTTTCTATGATAGACCTGTAGGACTTTCTTTAGTCTATTCAGTAGGTTCAATAGGATTAACTGCCTGGATTACTGCGAGTATTTTTATGGGTATAGGTATAGAGCTAGAAGAAGCAGCACAAGTTTTTGGAGCAAATAAATTGCAGACATTCTTTAAAATTACGCTACCATTAGCTTTTCCGGGCTTGGCTGCTAGTTCAATGTATGCTTTTATCGGAGCATGGAATGATACAGTTTCAGCATTGATTTTAACCCAATCAAAGCCAACATTCGCAGTTGTTGTTTATAAAGCATTGATAGGTTCAACAGGTAAAATTAATCTTACAGCTGCAGGGGCACTTACAATGGCATTTCCAGCAGTAGTATTTACTCTATTTATTAGAAAATACATCAACCAAATGTGGGGCGGAGTTAAAGTATAGTACTAATAATGAGAACAGGAGGGTTATTATGGCTTTCTTAGAGCTGATTAATTTAAGAAAGGAATATCAAAAAGGTGTTGTTGCCGTTAAAGATATAAACTTAAAAATTGAAAAAGGAGAATTCTTAGTTTTACTAGGACCTTCAGGATGTGGTAAGACTACTACAATGAGAATGATTTCTGGGTTAGAAAATGTAACAAATGGACAAATTTTAATGGAAGGAAAAGATATAACCTATTTACCACCGAGAAAAAGAAACGTAAGTATGATTTTTCAAAATTATGCAGTGTGGCCGCATATGACTGTTTATGAAAATATAGCATTTGCATTAAAACTTAAAAAAATGCCTAAAGAAGAAATAAAGAAAATAGTCTACGAAGTTGCTGGTATGGCTGATATTACACAGTATTTAGACAGATATCCATCACAATTATCAGGAGGCCAACGTCAACGTGTAGCTGTGGCAAGAGCAATAGCTGTAAAACCTAAGCTTTTCTTAATGGACGAGCCTCTATCAAACTTAGATGCGAAACTTAGAGTATCAATGAGAACAGACTTAAAAGAAATACACAATAAGACTAATGCAACTACTATTTTTGTTACACATGACCAGTCAGAAGCAATGAGTTTAGCAGATCGTATAGTGATTATGCGTGATGGTGAGATTGAACAAATAGGAACTCCAAATGAAGTTTATCATGATAGTGAAACTATGTTTGTTGCTAACTTTATTGGTACACCACCTACTAATTTTATTGACGTTGTAATAGACAATACTGAAGAAGGAATTGTAGCTAAACACGAGCAGTTTAGTTTGGCTATAAAAGGCGAGATTAGTAAAAAATTAGAGAAATATATAGGAAAGAAAGTTGTTTTAGGTGTTAGACCTGAAAACTTTGTAATTACTGATGAATCAAACAGCTTATTTAGTATAAAAGTAGATTTTGTTGAGCCACAGGGTTCTCATACAATAATTGTTACTAAGATTTCTGGAAAAGTAACAAAGATTATGTCTACAGAAATATTTGATGTGAAACCAGGAGACAAATTACATTTATCAATAGCAGAAGGAAAATATTTATTCTTTGACCCAGAAACAGAAAGAAGAATCAAGTAGTAATTGCTATTTGAGTAAAGAAAGGAGAAAAACAGATGAATATAGCATTGTGTCACTATCGAGTAGGAGAAACAGATGGCGTATCTTTAGAAATGGATAAATGGAAAAAAGTATTAGAAAGAATGGGACATAAAGTATATATGTTAGCTGGTAGTGAAGGAACTGCTGATGCGTATATAATTGAAGAAATGCATATACGATTACCTGAAGATTTAAAAATAGAACGAAATGCTTATGTTGAACTAAAAGATTATAAAACAGAAGAAGAGTTAAAAGATTCAGTTGAAGCTTTAAGTAAAAAAATTGAAGATAAATTAATCAAATTTATTAAAGATTATAAGATAGATGTATTAGTACCAAATAATATTTTTTCACTAGGAAGAGGATTATCGACTGCATTAGCATTTAAAAGAGCAATTGAAAAAACAGGTGTGAAATGTGTAAATCATCATCATGACTTCTATTGGGAAAGAGAACTTTATTCTCATCCTACTTGTAAATATGTAGAAGGTTTACAGGATGAATACTTCCCTCCTAAAATAGAAAATATGAAGCATGCGGTAATCAATACTCCAGCTCAAAAAGATCTTAAAGAAAAAAAGGGCTTAGACTCTACAGTTGTACCTAATGTATTTGATTTTAATGCTCCATTATGGGAGGAAGATGAATACAATAAAGATTTCAGACAAGCTGTAGGGCTTAAAGAAAATGAAATTTTTATGTTACAGGCAACACGAGTTGTTGATAGAAAAGCTATTGAACTTGCAATAGATTTAATTGCAGAATTGAATAAACCTGAAAATAAAGAAAAGATGATTGGCAAGACACTTTACGATGGTAGAGTTTTTAAAGAAGATAGTGAATATGTATTGGTAATGGTAGGACTACACGAAGGGTCAGAAGGATATGTAGAAAAATTAAAAGAACATGCCAATAAGAAAGGTGTTAAAGTTATAATTAGACCTGACTTAGTTGACCATTCAAGACACATAAAAGATGGTAGGAAAGTTTATTCTCTATGGGATGCATATGTGAAAGCTGATATTATTACTTATCCAAGTATTTATGAAGGATGGGGCAATCAATTCTTAGAAGGTCTATTTGCTAAGAAGCCTATGGTAGTTTTTGAATATAGTGTTTTCTTAGCTGATATTAAGGATAAAGGATTTAATTATATTAGTTTAGGAGATAAATATGAGACTTTAGAGAATGGATTAGTTAAAGTTAGTGATGATATTTTAGAAAAGGCTGCTGCTGAAACTATAAAATATCTAACTGATAAAGACTTTAGAGAAAAAGCAGTCCATGAAAATTTCAAATTAGGTAAAGAACACTATTCTTTAGAAGCTCTTGAAAAAATATTAAGGACATTATTCTAAAGAAAGGAGTAGTTTCTATGATACTTAAGCTGAAGCGGGTATCAGATAAACCTATTTTAGAGCCAAAACAGCATCATGAGTGGGAAAAAGCAGCAGTATACAATGTGGGCGCTATAAAAGATAATGGATTAGTTCATATGATATACAGAGCTACTGACAAAAACTCAAATGGTAGAGTTTGTTCTGACTACATGAACTATTTTGGATATGCTGTTAGCACAGATGGAATTAATTTTAACAGGTTAGAAAAGCCGATATTAGGACCAATTGAAGGGCAGGAGCAAAGAGGTGTAGAAGATCCTCGAATTGTAAAAATTGATGACACATATTACATGCTGTATACAGGCTTTGGTGGGAGATTTGATGGCGATTTTAGAATATGTATGGCTACAAGTAAAAACTTGATTGATTGGGAAAGACATGGAGTATTATTAGATGAACCAAATAAAGATGCTTCCTTGTTTCCAGAGAAAATAAATGGGAAGTATGTTTTAATTCATAGAAGGGCACCACATATTTGGATTGCTTATTCAGATGATTTAAAAACTTGGACAGATCATAAAATTTTAGCTGAAGTTAAAGAAGAAAATGAGTGGGAAAGCTTAAAAATAGGATTGGCTGGACCACCATTTAAAACAGAAAAGGGTTGGGTTTTAATATATCATGGTGTGAGTAAAGAAAGACGTTATTCATTAGGTATTATGCTATTAGATTTAGAAGATCCTTCAAAAGTTATATACAGACAAGATAAGCCTATTTTAGAACCTGAGCTAGATTGGGAGATTAATGGATATGTTCCTAATGTAGTATTTAGCTGCGGTCAGGCTATTATAGATGATGAACTACTAGTATATTATGGAGGAGCAGATACAGTAACAGGAGTTGCTAGGGCTAAAATGTCTGATGTAATGAAACTGTTTGAACTGGCTGTATAAGTTAGATGAGATTAAAAAATCAGAATGGAGAATGTTTAAATGTGGTGGAAAAATGCTATTATATATGAAATATTTCCAAGAAGTTTCAAAGATAGCAATGGAGACGGTATAGGAGATATACAGGGGATTATATCTAAATTGGATTACTTAAAAGATTTGGGTGTAGATGCAATTTGGCTTTGTCCTGTATATCCTTCACCTAATAATGACAGCGGATATGATGTGAGTGATTATTACGATATCTGGGATGAACTTGGAAGTATGGAAGATATAGAAGAGCTAATTGAAGAAATGCATAAAAGAGATATGAAATTAATAATGGAATTGGTAGCTAATCATACTTCTGATGAACACAAATGGTTTATTGAATCAAGAAAATCTAAAGATAATCCATATAGAAATTATTATATCTGGAGACCAGGCAAAGATGGTCAAGAACCGAATAATTGGCTCTCAACAAAGTTAGGTGGTTCTGTTTGGACTTATGATGACAATACAGAAGAATATTATTTACATCTTTATTCATCTAAGCAGCCTGATTTAAATTGGGAAAATCCAAAGGTACGTCAAGAGGTATATAATATTATGCGTTTTTGGTTTAATAAGGGTGTAGATGGATTTAGGATGGATGTAATAAACAAGATAGCTAAAGCTCCAGGATTACCCGACGTAGAGAGGAAAGAAGGAGACAAAAGAAAATATCTACCTTGTGAAGAATATTATGAAAATTATCCTAAGGTTCACGATTACTTAAAGGAAATGAATAGAGAGGTATTGTCAAAATATGAAGATAAATTAGCTATGGGTCAGACTTCTGGAGTTACACCTAAGCAGGCATATTTATACACAGGAGAAGATAGAGGAGAATTAAATCTTTTTCTTCAGTTTGAACATATTGATATCGACAGAGGGCCAAATAACAAGAAATTGCCATTTAATGCATTAGAGTTTAAAAAGAGTTTAGCAAAGTGGCAGACAGCAATGGACGGAAAATTATGGAACGCATTATTTTTTGGAAGTCATGATGCTCCTAGACCAGTTTCACACTACGGTAATGATAAAAAGTACAGAGTTGAATCAGCTAAGATGTTGGCAACAGTTTTATTTACTTTAAAAGGAACACCTATAATATATCAAGGTGAAGAAATTGGGATGACAAATGTTAGATTTGAGAATATAGAGGATTATAAAGATATAAGAACTCATAATATGTACAGGGAAAGATATTTAGAAGGTGGAGAGAATTTAAAGAACGTAATGCAAGATATTTGGGAATTGAGTCGTGATAATGCACGTACTCCAATGCAGTGGGATGATAGTGAAAATGCTGGTTTTACAAAGGGTAAGCCTTGGATAAAACCAAATCCAAATTATAAAGAAATAAATGTGCGAAAATCTCTAAATGATAGTAATTCAATATTAAACTATTATAAGAGTATGATAAAGCTGCGTAAGAGTAATGAAGTATTGTTAAACGGGGATTTTAGGTTGATATTTGAAGATGATCCAAACATTTTTGCTTATTTTAGAGAGTTGAATAAAAAGAAAGTGCTAGTTATTACAAATTTCTCAGATAAGGATATAGAAATAAATCTTTCAAGAGAAATAGGAGAAATAGATGATTTTAAGCTTTTGATTAGTAACTATGAAGTTAATGAATGGAATATAGAAAGCATAGAATTAAAACCATTTGAAGCAAGAGTATATGAGTTTGGAGCGTGACAAAATGGGGGAAGTAGTGAATAATCTAATAAACATCTTAGCAGAGAATTTATTAGGAGAAAATGAATTTGAAAACATTAATAAAGAGCAAAGTGATATAAAAAAATTCATATTATCTATGTTATTTTTACCAAATGAAAAATACAAAGAAGAAGCTAAAAAAATATTAATAGAATTAGGCAGAAAAGAAGATTTTAGAAGGTATATAAAATATTTTGAAAAAGTTTTTGATAAGGTATCTAATGAATTGGAAAGGAATTGTAGTAACTGGGAAAGTAGATTTGATAGATTGGAAACTGTTAAGGATAAGAAAAAAGAGATAAGTAGTTGGTTTTTTCCTGAAAACACACTAGATATAGATGAAGAAACTATTAAAAATATTAGAGATTCAAGAAGAGTTCAGATAATAAAGTTCAATGATAATGCAATAAAAAATCCATTTAAGCAGATACTATTTACTTCTAACATATTATTAACGATGCCTAAAGATTTCAATAAACTGCCAAAGGAATTTGCTGATAAACTTGATAAGCAGGAAGAACAGGAATACTGGTTTGACCATCCAATTCCTTTAGATATTGAAGATTCATCTAATGAAATAATATATGGTTTATCTAATTTAAATAAAGCAGTTAAAATTGAAACGGAAGAAAAGTTAAACGTAGTTTTATGTGTATCTTGTACTCATCCTTCAATTAAAAAAATTGCGAAAGAATATATTAAGTCAAAGTTAAAAAATTTAGATTTAAGTTCACTTAATATTTACATATTTACGGAAGATGATACTAAAAAAATTATCAAAGAAATCTTTGAACCTATATTAGGAAAAGATAGTGATAAAATTAAAAGCCTATATTCAACCTTTGGTGTAGATGGAAATTATGGAAGACATTATTCTTTTTTAAAAGCTATTGCTTCTTTATGGAATGTGTTAATAGATGAAAACATTATTGCTACTTATAAAATAGATTTAGATCAGGTCTTTCCACAAAAACGTATTTACAAAGAAACTGGAAGTTTTTCATTTGAGAAGTTAAAGAATAGTAGATGGGGAGCAATAGGTAAAGATAAAAGTGGAAATACAGTAAAATTGGGAATGGTAGCTGGAGCTTTAGTAAATGATAAAGACTTTGATAAGTCAATATATGAACCAGATGTAAAAAAGCCATCTGAACACTATACTTTAGACCAGTATATTTTTAATAGTCATAGACCACAATATATATCTACAATTGCAGAAATGGGTACATTATATAAAACATCAGAAGAGTGCATAATGAGATTTCATGTAACAGGTGGGATGAATGGTATTTTAGTAGAAGATTTAAATAAATTTAGACCTTTTACTCCAAGGTTTATAACAAGAGCTGAAGATCAAGCTTATATTATTTCTACTTTATACGATGAGAAAGATGGAATGTATTTAAGGTGCTACCATCAAGACCATTTTATTATGAGACATGACAAAGAAACTTTTTTATGTGAAGATTTAAAAGAATTTGAGATTCCTAAGCATGTAGGTGATTATGAGAGAATCATGTTATTTAGTCATTATGCTAATGACATACTTAAGGATTTTGATAGAATTAAAAAGGCTATTTATCCTTTTACAGGTTGTTTTATAACCCAAATACCATACACTATTACATGCTTTAGAGCATTATTTAAGGCTTATGAACTAGCCAAAGAAAATGAAAGAGATGCAAAAATATTTTTAGATAATATTGTTAATAGGATGCCTAAGGTATATGAAAAAATTGAATCAGGATATTATTTGAGGCAGTATAATGAAGACAAAGAAGCTTGGAATATATATTATGATATTTTAGCTAATAAGAAAACAAGTGATTATAAGGATATTGCTTGGGAAATAGTTAAAGATTGCAAGGTTAATTAAATCCCCCTTTAAAATAGAGAAGAGTACAGGAGTAATCTCTGTATTCTTCTCTATTTTGTTTGCCAATCAAAAAAAGAACAAAATCTTCGATAATAAATTATAAGATTGATTTTGCCTATATCCATAAACGGAAATTATATTATAAATTATCTATAATTTGATAAGGTATATAATTTCCTATGGATTATAAAAAATATTGACATATAAAACCAATTATAGTAGTATATATAGAAATATCAAAAAACGCCTATTGTACTTGATTGTACAATAGGTATTTTTTTAAAAAGGGGTGGGAATTATGTTGATAGGTCAAAAAGTAAGACTAAGGGGTATTACAGAAGAAGATTTACCTAAAGCTACCGAATATATGAATGATCCAGAAGTTATTCTTAATCTTTATACAAGTATACCTTATCCTTTGACATTAGATAGGGAAAAGAAATGGTATGAAAGTCAAATGGAAAATAAGGATACATATAATTTTGCTATAGAAACTTTAGATGAAGGATTATACATTGGTGGCTGTGGAATAAATAGGCTTGATTTGAAAAATGGAGTAGCTGTAGTAGGTATATTTATCGGTCATAAAGATTATAGAGGCAAAGGCTACGGAACAGATGCAATGAATGTTCTATTAGATTTTATATTTAATCAGATTAATGTTAATAAAGTTCAGCTTGATGTATTTGCGTTCAATGAAAGAGCAATAAAATCATATAAAAAGTGTGGTTTTATTGAAGAAGGTAGACTAAGACAGATAATTTTTAGAAATGGTAAATATCAAGATGTAATTGTTATGGGGATACTTAGAGAAGAATATTTTAAGAATAAATAAGTTGAGAAATAATGTTTATATATGGTATATAGTATAGTTTTTAGTACAGTTTTTACATTTACTGAAAGGAGATTTTTAAAATGTTTAAGATTAGAAAAAATAATGAAGTTGAAACTGAGAGGTTAATTTTAAGAAAGCTTAAAAATGATGATTTTGAGACTTTTGCAAGCATAGTTGGCGATGATGAAATAGGTAAACAGTTACCTAAAGGAGAGGGATATACTTATGAGGAAGCAAAGAGATGGTTAGATAGAATTCAATTGAGTTGGAATGAAAATAACTATGGCGTTTGGGGAGTTATAAATAAAGAAAGTGGCAATTTAATTGGATATTGTGGATTAAACAAGATTGAAGAGCTTGATGAAGTTGAGGTGTTGTACGGAATTTCTAAAGATATGTGGGGAAGAGGATATGCTACTGAGGCTGCGTATTCATCCCTAAGATTTGGATTTGAACAATTAAACTTTGAGAAAATTATTGGACTGGCTAAAATTAAGAATATTGCTTCAATTAATGTTTTGAAGAAAATAGGTTTAAAATACAAAAAGGATATGACGATTTTTCGAATTGATGTTAAGTATTTTGAATTAACTAGAGAAGAGTTCAATAATAGTTGTAAATAATAAAAGATGTAATTGTTATGGAGATACTTAGAGAAGAATATTTTAAGAATAGACGATAAATCTGGCAGTAAGCCAGATTTTTTTTGTAAATTTATAGAAAAAATAAAATAAGGTTATATATTGACTTATGTGTGAATATATTATATACTGTATATAAACAATATATACAGTGAAGGGAGCAAGAATATGTATATATTTATTTCTCATACTAATCCGGACCCGTTATATAAACAGATAAAAGATCAAATAAAAAATGCTATTGCTTCTGGTCAACTAAAAGAGGGAGAAGCACTACCTTCAATTAGAGGTTTAGCAAAAGAGTTAAAAACAAGTGTTATAACCATTAAAAGAGCATATAGCGACTTAGAAAATGAAGGGTATATTATAACAAGACCGGGATTAGGCTCTTTTGTAGCAAGTATCAGCAAAGAAAGACTAAAGGATGAAAAACTGAAAGAAATAGAGGCAAAGCTCAAAAGTATTACAGAAGATGCAGAAAAATACGGAATTAAGATTGATGATATTATTAACATTTTAAAAGAATTGGAGGGATGATATTTATGGAAAATATTTTAGAGATAAAAAATCTAAGAAAAAAATACAAGCAATTTACATTAAAAGATATATCTTTAGAATTACCTAGAGGATATATTATGGGATTGATAGGTCCAAATGGGGCAGGAAAATCTACAACCATAAAGCTAATTATGAATATGATTAAATCTGATGGTGGAGAAATAAAGGTGTTTGGATTGGATAATAAGATACATGAAGAAGAAATAAAGAGCAGAATTGGCTATATTGGAGAGGAACAATATTTTTATGAAGATATGACTGTTAGCTGGACAGAAAAATTTGTATCAAGATACTATAAAAATTGGGAAAGTGAGAAATTTTACAGCTTACTAGAAAGATTCGATATATCTAAGACTAAGAAAATAAAGGAATTATCGAAAGGAATGAAAGTAAAACTAGCATTAGCACTAGTTTTATCACATAATCCAGAATTACTCATTTTAGATGAACCTACTTCAGGATTAGACCCAGTTGTAAGAAGAGATATTTTAAATGTATTGTTAGATGTTATTCAGGATGAGAAAAAATCTATTTTAATTTCATCACATATAACCGAGGATATAGATAAAATAGCAGATTATGTAACTTATATGATTGATGGGAAAATAGTACTATCAGATGAAAAAGAAAAGATACTTTCAAATTGGAAAAAGGTTCATATAAGTAAGGAACATATTAATGACAATATAAAAAAACATCTTATGGTTGTACAGGAAAACATATTTGGTATTACTGGGATTACTAATAATTATAGCGGAATACTAAAAGAGCTTGGAGAAAATAAAGAAAGTAATGGTATAAAATTTGAAAGTGCTACATTAGACGATATTTTAGTTTCATATGTAAAGGAGGGGAAAATATGCTAAATATTATAATTAAAGATATATATCAAAGTAGGAAATTACTACTATTATATTTGTTAATGCTAGTGGGATTTATAGTAGCCGTTCATATTTTTACAGGTGATTTGGTTGGCACTGGAATATTTGCTATGATATTTCCTTTAGGACTTTCTATAAAAAATGAAATTTATGAACAGAAGAATAAAGGGTATTCTTTGATTAAATCAATGCCAATTAAATATTATAAAATTGTTGTCAGCAAATTTATTATAACTGCTATATTTGCATTGTTTGGTTTGATAATTTCAATTTGCACTATTTCAATATTAACAAAAAGTATTTATTTAGATTCAAAAATATTTGCTTTTTCAATTGGAAGTGTTACTGCAGGTATGATTTTTGTTGGTATATTTTATGCTATTGCATACAAATTCGGAGCTGAAAAAGCTAATGCTTTTATTGTAGTTTTCTTTGCTTTTACAGTAGTCCTAGCTCAAGTGGCATTTCTATTTCATAAAAATGTTTATTTAAGCAATACTATTTTAGCAATTGAGAGATTTTTCAAAAATACCAATGGCTATATTTTATTGATATATGCTTTACTGACTTATTTGTTAATTATGCTGTTGAGTATTAAAGTATTTAAAAACAGTAAGGTTGTGTAAAGTTTCCCTAAATGCAAGGGAAGCTTTTGTTCTATATAAAAGAACTTTTATTTTATAACTAATAGTAATATAATAAATAGTATAAACATTAAAGTAGGAGGTAGTTAAATGCCGAGACCTATTAAATGGAGAAGAATTGAAAACCTGCCAGAGCACGAATATTTTGTACCAGTAAATGTAGCTAATTGTGAATTAGAAGAAAATATTCTTAAAGTTGAAGAATTAGAAGCTATAAGACTTAAAGATTTAGAAGGGTTAGATCAAGAAACATGTGCTAAGAGGATGGAGGTTTCAAGACAAACCTTTCAAAGAATTTATAATGAAGCTAAGATGAAAATAGCAGATAGCTTGGTTAATGGAAAAGCTATAAGGATAAGAGGAGGAAACTATACACAGAATATATGTGTATTTGTTTGTAGTGAATGTGGGACAAGATGGGAAAATAGAGTAGAAGATATTCATGAAAATGAAATAAAGTGTCCTGAATGTGGTTCAAAAGATGTTTATTGCGCAGATAAACCTAGAAGAAGTTTTTGTCAAAATAGATGTAGAGGTAGAGGAAGAGGCTTAAGAAGACATAGAAGATGTGAAATTGACAATGAATAATTTTGTCATAAATTTGACTCTGTATTAATTATTAATACAGAGTTTTTTTTCAAAAAAGTTATTGACATATGCCCAAAACAGAATTATAATAAAATTAGAAATGAGCATATGCTAATAATAATTAAAGGAGGGCTTAAAATGCCAAGAGGGGATAGAACAGGTCCAATGGGAGCAGGACCAATGACTGGAAGAAAAATGGGTTATTGTGCAGGTTATGATGCTCCAGGATATGTAAATGCAGGATACGGAAGAGGTTACGGTAGAGGATTTGGCAGAGGATTAGGTAGAGGTTGCAGAAGAGGATTCGGAATAGGATTCGGAAGAGGTTTTGGAAGAGGTTTTGGATGGAGAGCTTTTGCTTATGATGCACCATCAAAAGAAGAACTAAAAGGATATATAAATGAAGAAATAAAATTTCTTAAAGATCAATTAGACAGCTTAGAAAAAAGATTAAAAGAACTTGACGGAAAAGAAGAAGCCTAAGGTTTTTAGCCTTAGGCTTCTTTAAGTTGTTATAATCCATAGGAAATTATAATAAAATCTTATATTTTAAAAATTTAATGCTGATTTTATTGAAGCTTTGTCTGGCATGTTTACATGCTAGAGTCGTTATAAACTACATTGAATTGTGGATAAATTCAATATAATTTCCGTAATGGATTTCAACAAAATCTACCTTAATTTATAATTTATTTAATCGAAGATTTTGTTATATCTTTTTAATAATAGCTATAACTAAAGATATTATTATAAGTCCACTTCCAATGAGGCCCCTTAGTAAAATTGTTTCATGAAGAAAGATAAATGCAAGAATTAATGTAAATAAGGGCTCTCCTAAAAGGATAATCCCTACACTTTCAGGACTTGCAACTTTTTGAGCTTTAGTTTGTAGGTACATAGTTAAACCTGTACCTAATACACCTATTACAATAATTACAATAATATTTTCTATTAATATAGTGATATTAAGACCTTCAGAAAAAATACTGAAAAACAGACTAGATATTGTAACAATTAGTAATTGTATAAATGAAAGAATGTGATTATCCTTATCAGCGCCGTATTTATCTAGTATGATAATATAAATAGTGTAGACAAAGGCACAGCCTATAACAAGTATATCGCCAAAATTCAAATTGCCGCCATTCATGCCCGATATTAAATAAAGTCCAAATATAGAAGATAATACACAAATGATAGTCCAAAATGTAGGCATACGTTTCTTTATAAAAGATTCAAATATTGGTATAAATAATACAGACAATGCTGCTAAGAAACCAGACTTTGAAGCACTTGTACGTTCTAGCCCTAATATATATAAAGCATACACAGCGAAAATTAAAAGACCTAAAATAGAGCCTATTTTCAAATCTTCTTTTTCTATTTTTAAAACTTTTTTAGTAGAGAATAGAAATAAAGTTAATGAAGCAATAAAAAACCTTCCTAATAATAAATGGAACGGAGGTATTTTATCTATATACATTTTTAAAAGAATTGTACTAACTGCCCACATAAATGAGACAAATATTAGTTCTAAATAAGCTATATATTTTGCATTATCTTTTTCTGTCGTTAACAATCTCTCCATTTACATCACTCCAGAAGTAAATTCTCACTGTCTTAAACATTATATCACAACTATAATAGTATTTAAGATGAAAAATTTTATCAGTATTATTACAAAAGTCAGAAAAAAGCAAATAATCCGACAAAAAATAACAGCAAAATTTTGAAAATTATGATAAAATAATATATGACGATTGTATAACGTACTGTTTTGGGGGAGTGATTAAATGAAAGATATAGAATTGTTAAGTCCGGGACAGAGATTGAAGAGAATTAGAAAAATCTTGGATGTTAAGCAAGAAGAATTGGCTGGGGAGAAGTTTTCTAAAAATTATATTTCTATGTTTGAAAATGATAAAAGGAAAATAAATATAATTAATGCGATTTATCTTTCAGATAAGATTAACAAGTTAGCTAAACAAAAAGGCATTGATATAAATGTAAGTGCTTCTTTGTTTCTGAAAACTGAAAAAGATATGGCTAAGGACAAGTGTTTAGAGTGGATTACATATGTTGAATCAAGAAACAATATAAGTATTTATGAAATAAATTCAAGCTTGTATAACGTTATACTATTGTCAACTAAGTATGATTTAGATGAATATAAAGCTAAAGCATTATTTTTAAAAGCGAAAAATGAACTGTTAAGAAGCCATTTTAGTTGTGCTACTACATTATTTTTAGAGTCAGTAGTTTATTATTCTAAATTAGAAGATTATATATCTATCTCTGATGTATATAAATATATCGGAATAATTTTATATAACGAAGGTAATTTTACTGAAGGGTTAATTTACTTAAACTTAGCAGAAAGCATGTTAGTTAAAAGTAAAGAGATAGATAATTCGAGAATGGAAGATATTAAATATCGTAAGGCTCTTATGTTCTATAAATTAGGACAATATGAAATGGCTAATAGTATTATACAAAAAATAAGTAATATAAATGACAAATTATTAGAACTATCAAATAAAATAAACAGCTTTATAGCTAGTTAAAAAAACAGGGACTTTAATTCCCTGTTTTTCATGTTTTTTATGCCTTATTTTTTTCTATACCGAAACCGTAACATTCTGATACAGGAACAACAAATACGAAACCTATTCCTGGATTATTTATATAATCTAATTCTTCATTTATAGCATCTATTGCTTTTCTTAATTTTTCTTTATCTCTGATAACACTTATCACAGTTTTGTTGTAAGGTCTATTGCCTTCTATCATTCTTCTAATACTTGAGAAAATAGGAACTTCTACGTTATGTTGAAGAAGTACTTTTCCCATACCAACACTATCGATTACAGTAGCACCTACTCCTATTTCGAAAAATCTTTCTAAAATTGCATCAAGCTTGCAAATTTCATTTATAACAGCAAATAAAGCGTACAACCTCAATACCTCCTTTGATTAGACATTACATTCCTTAGCTTTTATTATAGCATTTTTGGTTGCAATTGGTCCTATAATTTCTGTAATAATTGTTGTAGCTAGGAGTATTGTAATTACTAGCGAACCTAGTTGAGTTCCAGGAAACTCTCTGCTTACTACAATTGCCAAACCTACTGCTACTCCTACCTGAGATAAAAGTCCAAAACCTAGATATTTTCTTACACTATGAGGAGCTTTTGATATCATACCACCAATTGAAGCACCTAATACTTTTCCTAAGATTCTGAATACAAGATATGCTAGACCGATTAAACCTATGTGTGGCAATAAAGCAATATCAAGTCTTGAACCAGCAAGTGTAAAGAATGCTGCAATTATAGGTGGTGAAAACTTTTCGATTGCAGAGAATGCTCTTCTGCTATTAGAAGAAACATTAGCAACCATAACACCAAGTGTCATTGCTGATAATAATGGAGATAGATTGAATTTTAAAGCAACTCCTACAAGTAATATGATAACCCCTGTTGTAAATGGCAACATTTCATTTTCTTTTTTAGATATCTTAATTAGATAAGCTAGAAGTATACCTGCAATACAACCTGCTAGTAATGATAAGACTATTTCTGCAATTGGATGAACTAAAACTTTATAAATTGTAACAACTTCATGTTTTATAAATACTTTTGCAATTGAAGAAGCTATTGCATAAATCATCAGACATATTGCATCATCAACTGCTACTACACCTAAAAGAGTACTTGTTAAAGGACCTTTTGCATTGTATTCTTTTAATACCATAACTGTTGCAGCTGGTGCAGTTGCTGAAGATACTGCTCCTAATATTAACGCCGTACCGATATCTTGTTTTAATAAAAGCATTACTGAAGTTACAAGTATAAATGCTCCCATTGATTCATAAGCAGCTATTATAAAAATTGGTTTGCCTAGTTTTTTAATTACAGGTATTTTCAGTTCGCTTCCTATGTTAAATGCGATTATACCTAATGCGAGGTCGCTTAAAAAAGACAACTTTTCTATCATTTCACTATTTACAATGTTCAAGCCAGACTTTCCAACTATAAGTCCTGCTATTATATATCCAGCAACAGCAGGAATTTTATATCTGTTCATTAGTTGTCCAAATAATATACCTAAAACTAGTGCAATACCTAGACTCATAAAAGGATTCATAAACAACCACCTCTTTTGATATGATTTATATAACAAATAAAACCAAAATTAATAAATATATCCAATAAATAGAACATAAAAAACGCACTTTGTAAAGTAGTGCATTTTAGGCCCACACATTATAGTACTCCTAATATATTAATTAGTAAAACCTCAAAAAAGGCAGTAATTTATAAAATATTTTGATATAAGGCGATTATTTAGTATTAACTAGGTATGTAATACCTATACTATTTTATTCTAGGTATTGCTATTAAAGTTGAGGAAAAAATCAAAATGTGACCAGAGGTCACATCTTATAATCTATAGGAAATTATAAACTACATTAATTTGTGGATAAATTTGAATATAATTTCCGTAATGGATTTCAACAAAATCTACCTTAATTTATTTAAATCGAAGATTTTGTTATAATTTATATAGTAGTTTCAGATTTAAGCCTTTCAACAGCTACACTTACAGTTTCTGAAGCGTCTAATTGAATTTGTGAAAGTTTTTTAAGATTATCTATTTCTACATTAATTTTCCTTATTTCATTAGCTAATTTAACTAGCATTTCATTTATTTCTTTAGCAAAAGTTTCACTGCTATTGGCAAGTTTTTGGATTTCATTAGCTACAACGGAGAAACCTCTTCCGTGTTCTCCTGCCCTTGCCGCTTCAATATTTGCATTTAGACCTAGAATTTTGATTTGCTGAGCTATTTTATTAACATAACTTACAATTTTATCACTTTCTTCTATGTACTTACTTGATACTTCAGCTGTATTTAATAAGTTTTCGCTAACATTATGTATACTTTTTACTGAAGATGTTATGTCTTCTAATTGTCTTTGAACTACTGAAGAAGTATCAGCAATCACTGACATTTGTGAATTTAGCTTTTCTAAAGTTTTTACTTCTCTTTCTACCAGTGTCATTATAAGATATGCACCTTCTGAATCTATTATTTTACAACTGCCACCAAACTTTTCATTTAAAAGCATTGATACTTTTTCAACACCAGTTGCTTCAATAACCATATCTAAAATATTGCAGTTTATATCATCTATTGAATCAGAAAATCTTATACCTAATTCTTTAGCCAATAAAATACCAGGTGCATTTAAATTGGTATCAATAATTATTTCGATACTTATTTCTTCGATTTTTGCTAGTGACTTTAGAATAGCTGTTCCACCATTTCCAGCACCAACTATTGCAATTTTCACTCCAATCCCTCCTTCTAATTTGCACAAATGGTATTATTCTACAATATATATGCAAAATCCTTTTAAATTAGAAAAAATTTCTAAGTAAATTATGATATTATATATTAGTTCGGGGTGTTGAGATAATATTAAAGTTGATATTAATTGTGGAATAGGAGAAAATAATAGTATAGCGATGAGTTATATAATGGAGAAAAAATAGTTTGTCGACCCTCGGTGATGCAAAAATACCTGAGGATCGACAATCAAAAACTACTTCAAACTCGCATAAATTCGTGATATAATATTTACAATAAAAAGGTTAATTATGGTAGATTTTTATTTTTAGTGATGTTGTATGGATTTTAATCGTACCAGTGTGGAATTGAAACATTTCATCATTTATGCCCTTCATAAGGTAATCAAGTCTGTCACTAGCATACCTATAAAGCATACTAATCCCTTTATTAACTCAAATTAGAATCAATTAGATTATCCTATATAAAGATATTTAGCTGTGGGATAATAGTGAAAAATAATAAAATAGTAGATGTTTTTTTGATGGTTGCAGGTAAAATTTCCTTTATTTTAATTTAAATTGAAGATTTTGTTCAAAAGATATTTTTGCAGAATACATATAAAGGAAACGGAATATTATTTACAAGGAGGGAGGTGGGAAAGTATGAATAAGTTTGAATTCAAAGATTTTCTAAAATTTGATAAGCTTATTATGCCTAAAGTAATTACTTATATATATTATTTAGGCGTAATAATAGCAGTGTTCAGTGCATTAGGAACTATATTCGCAAGTCTTTCATTACACTCAAGTGGTATGTTTTTTACAGGACTTATTACATTAATATTAGGTCCATTAGTAGTTAGGCTCGCTTGTGAGTTATATATTGTATTATTCAAAATATATGAAAAGCTATCGATTATTGCAGAAAATACAGTACAAAAAGATAAACCTTAAAAATTTAGTTTCTTTGTAAATAATTAGGGCAGGTTTCTTTAGGATACCTGCCTTTATTTAATTAACATTAGTATCAAAAAAATTTTAATCTCATATAATCTATATAAAAGGTATCTAGCTTCTAATCTCAAAAATGATAAAATGGGGGATGTTTTTTGAAGGGGAAAAGATTATGTTTATTTTCAAAAAAATCACTAATTATTTTTTATGCAATAAATTATTTAGTCATGATAGCTGCAGCTATTTGCATTTTTATTAATTGGCATAATACAATAAGTATATGGCTTCTTGTGTCTCTTACTTATGGTTTGATACTTGCTAAATTTATAAGATACGAGATTGAGTACAAAATAGAACAAGAAAAAGATGAAGATAAAAAAGATTAAAGACGGCTTTGCCGTCTTTAAATCTTTTTGAATGGTAAACTAGCTTTATATATTAAGAAGAGGGAACTATATGACAAACAAAAGATATTATTAAGCTACATTTTATGATGCTAGGCTAGTTTTTAGATTTTTCCAAACTCCTGAAATAATAGCTCCTTTGTCAACAACAAATCTTCTAGCTGTTATATTACCTTCAAAACAGCTTGTTGAAGTAAAGTGTACTTTTCCATTTGCCAATATGTTGCCGTTGACTTTTCCACTAACATATACATTTTTAGCTTCAATATCACCAATAATTTCTGCAGTTGAACTGATATAAACATTATTATCTGAATATATTTTGCCTTTAAAAATACCACCGATTTTAATATTCCCATTTGCATTAATTGTACCCTTGAAATATGCATTCTTTTCAATGATTAGATTCATAGAATTACTGGAGTTTTTCATTGGTATTCCCTCCATTTAAGTGTTTGTATGATTTTATCATATATACAATAAAAAATAATGAGTCTTTAATACTGATTTTGTATAGGACAGAAGTTCTAACTTGTATATCAAACCTAAAATAAGACTACAATATAGATATCCGTATATAGACATAGGGGTGGTTTCTTGCTATATAAAGGAATATTATTTATATTTCTTGGAGTATTTCTGATAATAGAGGAAAGATATGATATAAAAAAACTTGTTAAAGATAGAGTGTTTATAATAAAAAAGGATTTTGTTTATGATAGTTATTATGAAATCAAACTGTTTTTAGGGATACTTTCAATTATTGTAGGGATTTTTTCTATAATAAACTATATTATATATTGATAATGTAAAAATCTTGTAAACTAATGTTTTTCGCATTTCGCTTTTAAATTTAACGAATAGCTAATGACGAAAGACCAATGACTAATTTAAAAGGGTGTATATATGAAGACAAAAAAGCTTTTAATAACTATACTTTTATTACTAATTTTCATTTTGTTTTATAACAACTTAGTATTAGCAGAAAATAGGCCTAAATTAATAATGATAATATTAGATGAATTAGATTTTGATTTGGTCGAAAAAATTACTCAAAATACTAATAAAGCAGTAGGGCTTATGAATACAAAAACAGGATATTTTTATAGATCAAAGGATAGAGAAAGCTACTTTCTGACTATTGCAACAGGTAGAAGAGTTAAAGTAAGGTTAGGTTTATATAAAGGAATAAGAAAAAATGAAGACGGTAGTTTATATATAAATGGATTTGAAGATATAATTAGAGATTTAAAGAAAAAATATTTAGCTTTTTCTCGGGAAATTTCTACATTTGGTGACTTTTTTAGCAAAAGGGGTATTAAAGTTGGATATATTGGTAATGATTCTTCTTCACTTATTGCTACCAATATAAACGGATACATTGAGTATGGTGAGAATAAGGTTGTTTATGAAGAAGAGTGGCTTAGTGATAAGTCAAGAGAGATATTAGAAAAGGAAGATATACTTATACTTTCATATGAATTAAATAATAAGGAAGAAAGAATTAAGCTATTAAAAAAATATATTGAAAAGATGAAATATCACATAATTATATTTCCTAAGACCATATCAGGAGATATAAATATAAAGTGGAACACTACTTTAGTTCCAGTTATTTGTATAACACCTGAAGGAGCAGAAGGAATACTAAAAAGTAATACTACAAGGAGAGAAGGAGTAATAGCAAGTTTAGATATTTTTCCTCATGTAGCAAGCCTGTTTGGCATATCAACAGATAGATTTATTGGTGATAGTTTAAAGGTTATACCTAAAGGTAATCCGATTGTAGAATGCAAAAACTATTTAAATGAATTTCTTAATTTGAATATAATAAAATACATTTTTCATGGAATAATTATAGCGTTGCAGCTATTTGTGATATTTAGCAAGAAGTTAAAGAAGCAAACATGCAAGTTTTTGATGAATACGATACTTTCAATTATATTTTTTTCTCTTTTGTTTGGATTCTTTAAAATACATAGGAGTATTATCATATATTGCATAATAGTTTTATTGTCTTCATTTTTATTATCATTTTTATTAATTAAAAAAGAAAATGCTGTATATAATATATCTATTTTTACAAATATACTTATTCTTTATGGAGTTTTTTTAAACAAAAAAATAATATACGACTCGTTTATAGGATATAACAATATAGTAGCTGGTGGAAGATTTTATGGACTAAACAATGAAATTATGGGCGTTTTATTAGCAACCTCAATAATAGTGTATTTTAGTTTAAGAGAAAAGGTAAAAGATAGAATAGTTCTTTCATTGTTTCTTATAGTGTATTTTCCATTAATAATATTGGCTCTGTCTGGGAAATATGGGGTTAATTTTGGCGGCTATATAACTTCTATTTTGCTATTTTTGATTTTGATATATGAAATGTTTTATTGTGATAAGAATAACAAAAATATTATCTTATTGATATTTATTGGCTTTATATTTCTTTTATCAAATTTTATAATACAGTTCAATGGATATAGTCTAAATCATATAGGAAAGCTGTTATCAAGAATAGAGGTGGTTGGATTTGTTGAATTATTTGATGCAATAATAAATAAAATTAAGCAGCTTACTATAATGGTTTTAATTCCACCTTGGAGTATTATTTCTTTAAGTCAGCTTTATTATATTTACAGATTATATAAAGATAAGAATATTTACATAAGAGATTTAAGAAATTCAGAGGTTGGTAAATGCATTTATGTAATATTTATTAGTTCTATTATTTCAGTTTTTATAAATGATACAGGTATAATATCTTTTGTATATATGAATACATATCTCATTGCTATTTTAATTAGTTTACATAATACAAAATTAAGGGCATTGCTCTAGTGCAATGCCCTTAAAATTTTTTCATATATACTTTATTTTTTTACTGTTTTCATATAAAATTACTTTACTGCACTTTACGGAGATGGGAGGGATAATATGTTAGCAAACAAGCATCCAGATTATGAGAAAGAAAATAAATATTTAAATACTACCTGTGATTGCATATCTGATGAGATAATGCATTTAGAAAAAGAAATTAAAAAGATGGATGAATCGATTAATAAGCTGAAAAAATCGATTGGTGGTAATTATAGTGATGAAATGGTAGTAAAAACTACGATACAAGATGCTAATAGAAGGAAATATAGGCAATTGATAAGAGCTCAGCATAAACCATACTTTGGACGGATTGATTTTAGAGAATTAGGTAAGGACGAATTCGAAACTTTTTATATAGGCAAAACTAGTGTTGTAAGAAGGGGAGATGAAAAAAGATTAGTAGTTGACTGGAGAGCACCGATAGCTAGTCTTTATTACAGTGGGGAACTAGGAGATGTGATGTATACAGCACCAGATGGTCTAATAATCGGAGAATTAGAGTTAAAGAGACAATATGAAATTGAAAATAAAAAGCTTATAAATATCTTTGATAAGGGACTTACTCCAATGGATGAATTTTTGCAACAGGCGTTATGGCAAAAAAAGGACAATAGGCTGAAGGATATAGTTACGACTATACAGAGTGAACAGAATGACATAATAAGAGCTGATAAAGATGTAACCTTGATAGTACAAGGGGTTGCGGGTAGTGGTAAGACTACAATAGTTTTACATAGGATTGCCTACCTTATGTATACCTATCAGGATGTATTTACTCCAGAAAATATCTTAATTATCGTTCCTAACAATCTATTTTTAGACTACATTTCAGATGTACTTCCAGATTTGGGTGTTGAAGAAATAAATCAGGCTACTTATGAGGATTTAGCAATGAAATTGCTTAACAAGAGATATAATTTGAAATCGGTTGAAGATAAGCTTATTAAATTAATAGAAAATAGTGGCAGAAATGAGGAATACTACGAAAATATTAAATATACATCTTGGTTTAAAGGCTCTATGATGTTTAAGAAGATTTTAGATAAATATATAAGAGACATGACTAAAGGTTTCGTTCCTGAAGTAAGTCTTAAGGTTTTAGATTATGAGATTTACTCATACGAAGAAGTAAAAGAAATGTTTGATAAGGACTTTAGCTATTTACCTATCATACCTAGAGTAGAAAGAATAAAAAAATATATAAAAGCTAATATAGATGAAAGAATAGAGAAAATTACAGAAAGTATTAATGAAGATTATGAAAAATTAGCAAATATGATAAAGAAATCGGATTTAAGTGAAGAAGAAATAAGACAAGAGCTTATCAAGATATATGATGAAAGGGATAAAAAAATAAATGAAATTAAAAAAGCTGTTCAAAGCTCTATAAATAAATACTTTTCTATATGGCAAAAAATTGATATAGATGAGCTGTATAAAAGTATTATTACAGATTTTGATGTAATGAAGAAGTATTCTAATGGAAAAATAGAGGACGAAAAACTTGAGTTTATAATTAATTACTGCAAAGAAATTTTTGAAAATGATGAAATAGAAAGAGAAGATTTACCAGCTATATTGTATCTGAAAATGAAACTGCTAGGTTTAGAATTAAAGGGTAAATTTAGTCACATTATAGTAGACGAAGCACAGGATTACAGCCAGTTACAGATGTATATTTTAAGGAAGTTAAATATAGGGGATTCTTTTACAATAGTAGGAGATTTATCTCAGGGAATACATTCATATAAAGGAATCGACAGCTGGCGTGATTTAATAAAAGAAGTATTTGATGAAGATTTAACTAAATATTTAACAATAAGGAAGTGCTACCGTTCTACTATGGAGATTATGAATTTTGCTAATGAAGTAATAAAAAATTGGAAAAAGGAAGATATTACTTTAGCAGAGCCAGTTTTAAGATCAGGAGATAAACCTTATATAATAAGAAAGAATAGTGAAGATGAAATTATTGAAGATATAGCGAAAAGAGTAGAAGGACTAAAAGATAAGGGGTATAAGTCAATAGCAGTAATATGTAAGACAAATAAGGAAAGTAAGGAAGTTTTTGAAAGTCTTAAAAAATATAAAATTACAGATTTACATTTGATTACTGATAAAGATATTACTTATGAAAGCGGTGTGGTTGTAATTCCAACATATTTAGCTAAAGGATTAGAATTTGATGCAGTTTTTGTTCATGATTGTTCAGAAAAATCTTATCCAAATAATGAGATTCATATAAAGCTTTTATATGTTTCAATAACAAGACCTCTGCATGAACTGTATATATATTATAAAGACAAACCATCAGCATTAATTGAAAATATATCTGAAGAATTCTGCAATAAAGAATAAAAAAGATTTAATAGTAAACAGAGAACAGAAATCATAGACTCTGTTCTCTGTTATTTATTTTATATTAAAATTTTTATCCTTTGATACATCGATAAGTAAGATTATAGAAAGTATGTTGCTTATAGTTCCAATACCTATAACTAACTTATATCCACCTAATTCAAATAGTGATGGACCAATAATAGTAAGCAATAATGCACATACAGAAATAACAAAATATAATAGTGTCATAAATACAGTTCGTCTATTTGGATATATTTCAGAGCATATAGCTTGAAATGCTGACCAGCCGCCATCTAGTCCTAATGCATAAAGAAAGGTTAATGGAATAACCAGGTATATTGATTTAATGTAAGGCAGTGGTGCTAAAACTAAAGTCATTAAAATAAAGCTTAATATGCCGTATTTCATTTTTCCTATTTTATCGCTTAGTATGGCTGCTATAGTAACTCCTATTACAGTTCCCAAAGCAGTTAAGGTAAAAACATAACCAATGTAGGATTGATTTAAGTTGAAATTATGCTTTAACCAAATAGAAAGATAACTAAACATAAATATTGGTGCAAGAATTAGTAAAAATTGAATTATTAAAAATTTAATAGTTATAGGTTTTTTAGTGATAGAAATAACTTCTTTGAAATTAAGATCAGAAGAACATGAAATATGTTCATCATGGTCTTTAGGTAGTTTTATAGATATAAACAATATCATAATAGATAATATAGAAACAGACCAATATAGATAATGTATGTTGAAATATTTAACCATATTAGTGCTGTATATTGGGCTTAAAAGAATAGCAATAGCAAATGCAATTCTTAAAATACCAGCACCTTTTCCTCTATTTTCGTAAGGAATAAAGTCACTTATGTATGAAAGTAAAGTTGTAGTCAAAGTAATATTACCTATTCCTATTAACATTCTACCTAAACCAAATATTACAGGGGATGGTGACCATCCAGTTATAACTGTACCTGATAAAAAAGTTAGTATTGCAAATACAATAGCATTCTTTTTACCATATTTATCTGCTGCCATACCGAATAACGGTGAAAACAGACCTATTGTTGAGAAACCTAAGTTAAGGTATATTACGCTACTTTCCCTAATACTAAAGTAATCTGCGAGATAAGGGACAATAGGGCTAATAAAGCTCGATTCAAAAGATATAACAAATTGTATAAAAAATACTACGAGTAGTGTTAAATATAAATTCAAAATACCACCCCCAAAATATTTATTAAGACTATTATCTTTTAAACTTATCTAAAAGTAAAGGCTTAAATTAATATTCAGAAATTTTAGTATTTTGCATTTAATTTGATTGACATACAGAAATTAATATTCTATAATACTTGAAAACCCTTAACGAATGCCGAACGACCAATGACGATAATTGATAGGAGGGGGAGCATGATTAAAAAATTTATTTCTTACTATAGACCTCATATGAAATTATTTATCTTAGATATGGTGTGTGCTTTTTTTATTGCGATTTTAGACCTAGTATTCCCTATGATGACAAGACAAATAATTAATGACATAATACCAAACGGTAAGATACGGACGCTATATATTTTTACAATAGTATTAGTAGTTTTGTATGTTTTTAGAGCTATTTTTAATTATGTAGTTGATTATTGGGGGCATGTGGTTGGTACTAGAATGGAACATGACATGAGAAGAGATTTATTTGCTCATCTTCAAACATTAGATATAAGTTTTTTTGATAATACAAAGACAGGATACATAATGTCTAGAATTGTAAATGATTTAAATGAAATATCGGAATTGGCTCATCATGGACCTGAAGATTTATTTTTATCAATAATAATGCTTTTAGGTTCTTTCATTATACTTATGACTATAGATTGGAGACTTACATTAATAATATTTATTTTCGTACCTGCTATGATATGGTTTGCTATTACAAAGAGAAAGAAAATGACAGAGTCATTTAGAAATGTAAGGAAAAAGATAGCTAATGTAAATGCTCAGTTGGAAAACAGTATTTCAGGGATAAGAGTCGCAAAATCTTTTACAAATGAAGAATATGAAATGGAAAAATTCAGTATAGGCAATAGAGAATTTAAGGAATCGAGAGAGTTTGCTTTCAAATCTATGGCTGAATTTTTTACAGGTATACATTTTCTATTGAATATGTTGAACGTTGTAGTTGTGAGTGTTGGAGGGATATTTTTATACAATAAGATAATTAATACTGGAGATTTATTTGCATACCTTCTTTATGTAAATTTCTTTATGCAGCCTATCAGAAGGCTTACTCAATTCACTCAGCAATATCAAGCAGGTATGACTGGTTTTGAGAGGTTTATGGAAATTTTGAGTATAAAGCCAAATATTGTTGATAAAGAAGGAGCTATTGATCTAGATAATGTTAAAGGTAAAATTGAGCTAAAAAATATTTCGTTTAGCTACAATGACAAAAAGGATAAAGTTTTATCAGATATTAATTTAACTATTGAAGCTGGTAAGACATTAGCACTAGTTGGGCCTTCAGGAGCAGGTAAGACTACTTTATGTCATTTAATACCTAGATTTTATGAAGTTGATTCAGGAGAAATTTTATTAGACGGAATTAATATTAAAGATATTTCAATTAAATCTTTAAGACGAAATATAGGATTAGTTCAGCAGAATGTGTTTCTATTTACAGGTACTATAAAGGAAAATATTTTATACGGTAGACCAGATGCTAGTTTTGAAGAAGTAGTTGAAGCTGCTAAAAATGCTAATATTCATGATTTTATCATGAGTTTGCCAAATGGATATGATACATATATAGGTGAAAAGGGTATAAAACTTTCAGGAGGTCAAAAACAAAGAATATCAATAGCTAGAGTATTTTTGAAAAATCCACCTATACTTATTCTTGATGAGGCAACATCTGCATTAGACAACGAAACAGAGATTATTATTCAAAAAGCTTTAGAAAGGTTGTCAAAAGACAGAACAACTCTTGTTATTGCACATAGGTTGTCTACTGTAAAAAATGCAGATGAGATTGTAGTATTAACTGATAAAGGGATTCAGGAAAGAGGAAAGCATGAAGAGTTAATCAAGAAAGACGGTCTGTATGCTAGACTTTATAAGGCTCAATTTAAAGGTTTTATACCAGATGAGGTTGCTTAGAATATTTAATGTTTAAAAGAAAAAATCTCGGGTATTTAATTAAAAGATTTGTACATTAATAAGTAGATTATTATGATCATTGTTTAGAGTATGGAGAATAGAGGAAAGGGGGATAAAAATGGCTGTTTGGAAATGTACAGTTTGTGGGGAAACTAAAGAAGGCAGATGCAGACCTAAAACTTGTCTAAAATGTGGTGCGCCTAAAGAAAAGTTTGAAAAAGAGAAGTAAAACAGTCTGAAGCGGCGTTTGCCGCTTTTTGTACTAGGCTGATAAAGAAATAATACATATAGATAACTTATGATAATTTTCTTGAAAAGAAGGTGTTGGTTTAGATGTTTAAATGGAAAGAAGAATTTTCAACTAAAGTAAATATTTTTGATGAAGAACATAAGAAACTTTTTGAAATAGGCAACAGATTATATGATTTGATTAAGCTAGATGATGAAATAGATAGATATGATGATATTATGGAAGTTATGTCTGAAATGGCAGAATATGCAAAGTATCATTTCAAACATGAAGAAGAGCTTATGCAAAAATATGGCTATCCACCAAGAGAGTTTTTTAAGCATATATCAGAACATAAAGCTTTTTTCATGGAAGTGGAGAAGGTTATGTCTAAAGATATTGATGAGGAACAAAAAGAAATATCTATGCATTTAGTTACATTTTTGGTCGACTGGATATCAAATCACATATTAAAAACAGATATGAAGTATGCTGAGTTTTTTGCTAGTAAAGGTATCTAAAGTCAGAAGTATTTGCAGTTTATCATCACTAAAATTAATAGAAATAAATGGAAAATAGCTCGGTATGAGCTATTTTTTTCATAGATTTTGTTCTAATATATATGAACTTTTTGCTTAGATATACGTTATATAATTGAGAGGAAGGGGGGTATTTGTGGAGGAAAGGAAACTAGTAATATTAGCTAAGAAAGGTGATAAGAAAGCATTAGAACAGTTACTTAAGAACAACTATTCTGTGCTGAAGGGTTACCTACTTAAATTAACATTAGATGAATCATTAGCGGACGATATAACACAGGAGACCATGCTAAAAGTAATTTTGAATATAAAAAAATATAAATTGAAAGGTAAATTTTCAACTTGGCTTATTACTATAGCTACTAATGTTTATAGAGATATATTAAGGAAGAATAAGAAAGTAATATATAGAGGGGAACAAATGAGAGCAGTTGATGTAATGAGTTTAGAAGAATCTGTTATAGTTAAAACAGATTTTGATAGATTAAAGCTGTTACTAAAAGAGCTTCCTGAAGAAAAACGAATGGTGTTTATTTTAAAACATTATTATGGATATAGCTATGATGAGATTGCTCAGATTATGAAATGCTCACCTGGTACTGTTCGTTCAAGACTGCATTATTGTATTGAAAAAATCAGACATCAGATGAAGGGAGGAAGATAGATGTCTGAAAAATGTATTAAATATCAGCAAGATTTAGTAGACATATTTTATAAAGAAAAGGAGTTATATGACGAATTGAGATTACATCTTAATAATTGCGAGAAATGCAGTAAATATTGGGAAGAGTTAGAACATATAAAATTAGGATTAAAAGATATTGATATAATACCTGTAGATTATATGCAGATATCTAAAGCTTTTGAACAAGCAGATAATATTAAAGAAAGAAGAAAAAATATAAAAAGTTTAATTGTATTTATTATTTTTAGTTCTATTATAATGAGTATTATAACTTTATTTGCAATAAAAGGTTATTTGAGTGAGATACTATACTTTCAAATGACTACTTATATGATAATTCCGCTATTACTTCCTATAATTATTAGGAAAAGGTATATCAGGGAGGGGTACAATGATTGAAGTAAGTAGGACTAATCTATTGATGTGGATATTAATTGCAATATTACTGTTAATACAAGCAAGCTGGATATTTTATGATGCATCTAGAAGAGGAGAAAACAAGTGGCTCTGGGGTCTTTTTGGTTTATTAAATATACCAAGTAGTTTAATAGTTTATTTGTTAGTAACAAGATTAATATTAAAGAGTAAAAAGTGTAAAGAATGTGGAAAAAGAATAGTGAGAAACTCTATTTATTGTCCTTATTGTGGAAATAAAGTTGTATGAAAGCTGGCTTTTAAAGCCGGTTTTTTGTTTTAAAAAATAATATTTATATTGAACTTTTTTAACACTTATTCGTTTAATTAATGAAGTGACAAATAAAATAATAAAGAAAAAAGAAAGGGGAATAGTTATGTTTGAAAATCTGACAACATTAGAAATTTTAAAATTGTTTGCACCGATTATTATTGCAGATTTAGGATTAAAGATTTTCTGTGTAATTAAAATTGTTAGAGAAGGGGTAAGAAATTTATCAAAATTTATATGGATTTTAATAGTTATATTTATTAACATATTTGGGCCAGTTTCTTTCTTGCTATTTGGGAGAAGGAGGTAGTTTAATGATTATAGTAAGGAATTTGTTTAAAAGCTATGGTGTTCACGAAGTTCTTAAAGGTATTAATTTTGAAGTAAAAGAAGGAGAAATTTATGGATTCTTAGGTCGTAATGGAGCAGGGAAATCAACTACTATGAATATACTCGCAGGACTGCTTAATTATGATGCGGGAGAAGTAGAAATTAGTGGTATGGATATGAAAAAATATAGAAATGAAATAATGAGAAAGATAGGATATTTGCCTGAAGAACCAAGGTTTTATAATTATATGAATGCTAGAGAGTATTTAAATTTTATTGGAGAAATATGCGGTTATGATAAAGCAATTATAAAAAATAGGACAGAAGAACTATTAGAGTTAGTAAAGCTTAAAGATGCAGCAAAAAGAAGGATTAAAGGATATTCAAGGGGGATGCGTCAAAGATTAGGAATAGCTGTAGCAGTTTATAATCATCCAAAAGTTCTTTTTTTAGATGAGCCAGCATCTGCATTAGATCCTGAAGGTCGTAAAGATATGTTAGATATAATAAAAAATTTAAAAGAAATGAATATAACAGTGTTTATTTCTACACATATTTTAAATGATGTTGAGAGGGTATGTGATAAAATTGGGATTTTGAATGAAGGCAAAATAGCTCTTGAAGCTGAACTTGATATTTTGATGAAGAAATATATCTTGCCAGTATTTGATATACAATTTGAAAAATCATGTATAGATTTGCGTAATAAGCTTTTAAGTTATAAATGGATTAGTGATGTAATTGTAGATGAAAACAGGATGACTGTATATGTACATGATAGTAATATAGCTAAAAGGGGTTTATTAAAAATAATAGCAGAAACAGATTGTTCTGTTTTATCTTATAGTATAAGAAAAAATAATTTAGAAGATATATTTATGAGGGTGGTGAAGAAGAATGAAGACTTTTCAAGCGTATCTTAAGAAAGAAATATTTGAAGGAGTCCGAAACTATAAATATATTGTTCTTACTGTTGGTTTTATTTTTTTTGCTGTACTAGACCCTCTAATACTTAAAATTCTTCCTGTTATTTTAAAAAATCAGATACCAATTGATTTGAGCCAAGTAATGAAAATAACACAGAAAAGTGCTATGCAGAATTATATGAAAGATTTGTTTCAGATATCTAATATAGTTCTAGCTTTAACTATAATGGGAACTTTAGCAGAAGAAGTTAAAGGTAAAACATTAGTTTTTCCTTATTCGAAAGGTGTTTCTAGTTTAGGAATAGTGTTAGCAAAGACTGTTCATTATACTGCAGTTGTAATGTTTTTAGTTTTTGCAGGATTTATAATTAATCACTATTATTCTGAAATATTATTTACTGATGAGCCAGTGACATTTTTTCAAATTTTGAAAGTTACATTGATGTTTTCTATTTATTATATGTTTAATATTTCGCTTATTATATTTATGAGTAGCATTTTTAAAAGTGGAATTGGAGCAGGATTATCAGCTTTGATATTAATATTTTTTATGCCGTTATTATCTAATATAACTTTTATAAATGAGTATTTGCCTTACTATTTATTACAAAAAGCCAAAGAAATAGATTTTATTTTTAATTCTTCTATTTGGGTCAATATATTTTGTACTCTAATGTATGTTATAGTATTAAATTTAGCAGCGTCTTATAGAATGAAGAAAGTTAAAGTTATATAAATTTTAACAGTAAAAGAGGAGATTTTTAGTTTTTATAGAATTAAAAATTAATTTTAACGAAATATATAAAGTAATTCTGTGCATGATTGAAGATTTTGTTAAAAAGGGCGGATAGGGGGAGCATGATGACATTTTTCAAAAGCATCTATATTGGGTGGAAGTATGATAGCAGCTTATATTATCGGGCTTTTGCAGCTTTTTATATTAATTTTTGGAGGTAAGTATTTATTTAATGTCGAATGGGGGGAAATTTCAGGGATAATATTAATTGCATTATTATATGTATTTGCAATTACATCTTTAGGACTGTTTTTATCAGGTGTAGTCAAAACACATGCTCAACTATCAGCTATTACACCTATAATACTTACTAGTACTGCAATGCTAGGCGGATGTATGAGGCCTTTAGATAATGAAAAAACTCGCTATTTATAGCGGGGTTTAATATTGTGATAAGGTTATATTGACACTGGAGTAGCGAAGTGATATAATGATAATGCAAACGGTTGCACGAATTTCGACAATTTTTACTCTATAATAAGTTTCTGCTAAGAGGTGAAATATGAATTTACAAGCAATCTATCACAAGCCAAAAAGTAATTTTTGTTATGCATACGATGAAAACGTTATCCATATAAGGTTAAGAGCTGCAAAAGGAGATATAAAGAAGGCTGTCTTGATATATGGAGACAAGTATCAGTGGGATAAAAGACAGGAGTTAGTCATGGAACTAACAGGCTCTGATGACCTTTATGATTATTTTACAGCAGAGGTTAGTCCTAAAAATAAAAGACTAGCATATTATTTCAAAATAGAAGGAGACGAGGGTGAATTTTATTTTACTGAATGGGGACTTATAAAAGATATTGATGAAAAAGAAGTGTATCTACATTTTTTCCAATATCCATATATGAATAAAGAAGATATTCATAAAGTACCAGAATGGGTTAAAGACACAGTATTCTATCAAATATTCCCTGAAAGATTTTTTAATGGTGATACATCAAATGACCCAGAAAATTTAACAAAGTGGGGAGAGTTACCTACTTCAAATAGTTTTTATGGTGGAGACTTGAGGGGAATTATTGAAAAGCTTGATTATTTAGAGGAATTAGGTATTAATGGTATCTATCTTACTCCAATATTTGAATCACCGACTAATCATAAATACGATACTAAGGATTATTTTAAAATAGACCCTCATTTTGGGGATTTGCAGACTTTGAAGGAACTAGTATCTAAATGCCATGAAAGAGGCATTAGAGTCATTTTAGATGCAGTGTTCAATCATTGTGGTTATTTCTTTGAGCCATTTCAGGATGTTATTGAAAAAGGTAAAGAATCACCTTACTATGATTGGTTTCATATACGCAAATGGCCAATAGAAATTGACCCTCCAAGTTATGATACATTTGCTTTTGTATATCATATGCCCAAACTAAATACAGATAATCCAGAAGTAAGAGAGTATTTATTGAAAGTTGCTAGGTATTGGATTGAGGAAGCAGACATTGATGGTTGGAGACTGGATGTTTCTGATGAAGTGAGTCATGCGTTTTGGAGAGAGTTTAGAAAGACTGTGAAAGAGGCTAAAGAGGATGCTTATATAGTAGGGGAGCTTTGGCTTGATGCTTATCCTTGGTTAAAAGGTGATCAGTTTGATGCAGTAATGAATTATCCTGTTATGAGAGCTTTGCTTAAGTATTTTGCCTATGAAAATATTTCAGATAGCCAGTTTAAAGAATTAATTAATAAAATTAGAATGCGAAATACTGAGCAAGTTAATGAAGCTATGCTTAATTTAATAGAAAGCCACGACACTTCAAGATTTTTAACGGAGTGTAATAAAGATACAAACAAATTGATGATGGCAGCTACATTTTTATTAACTTATGTTGGGACACCTTGTATATATTATGGAACTGAAATTGGTATGGAAGGTGGACATGATCCTGATTGCAGAAGAACAATGGATTGGAATAAAGAAAATTGGAACTTGGAACTATTTAATTACTATAAAAAACTAATCAAATTGAGAAAACAGTACAAAGCGTTAAGAAGAGGAAATTTTAAATGGATTGATAATATAGAAGAAATAATAGGATTTATTAGGGAGTATGAAAATGAAAAAATATTTATTTTAATTAATAATCATAATTATGATAAAAAAGTAATATTAGATACTAAGGGCATGTACATTGATGGTTTAACAGGTGATATTTTTAAATCAGATAAAGATTTACATGTTAATGTACCTAAGCATTCAGCTAGAATTCTTATTTCCTCAGAAGATTAAGAATAGTTTGACATATTAAGCAGATACTATATAACAATGCAAACGGTTGCAAAACGACTTTGCAAAATAAATTATTTATTTTTTTATTCAAAAACAAAAATCTAATTAGTATATTAATAAAAATCAATAATAGCATAATTTCTAATTCTGAAATATGCAATATATAAACTTATTTATGATTATTCTTCTATAAATTAAGAATAATAGGATTACGCTATGTAAAAAAATGTATTAATGAATTTTTAAATACTAAATCTGTTTTTTGAATTATAACTTATATTGATTAAATATTAATTTAAAAAAGAAAGGAGAATTAAGTATTTATGGGGTAAAAACGTTTTATTACAAGATGGCTTTATTTTTGACATTAATGACTATGTTAGTTATTTCAATTATTTCATACGAACAAGCATACGCAATAGATGATTTTAGTTTTAAAACTGATGTGATTTACCAGATTATAGTTGATCGATTTTATGATGGAGATCCATCTAATAACAATCCTTTTGAATCGCCTGGATTGTACGATTCTAGTAGGACTAAGTGGAAAATGTATTGGGGGGGAGATTTGCAAGGTATAATTCAAAAAATTCCTTATTTAAAAGAATTAGGTGTTACAACACTTTGGATTTCTCCAGTTAACGATAATCTAAATACTTTTGCAACTAGTTATAATACAGGATATCATGGATACTGGACACGTGATTTTATGCGTATTGAAGAACATTTCGGTACGTGGGAAACTTTTGAGCAATTAGTTGCTATAGCGCACCAAAATGGGATGAAAGTAATAGTAGATTTTGTACCTAATCATACTACGCCTATTAAGCTAAATGATCCGAGTTTTGCTGAAGGTGGTGCTATATATAATAATGGAGTATATATGGGGAATTACTTTGATGATAGTGATAAGGGCTATTTTCGTCATAATGGAGATATCCAAAATTGGGATGATCGTTATGAGGCTCAGTATATGAATTTCACAGATCCTGAGGGATTTTCATTGAGCGACTTATCACAAGAGAATGAAACTATTGCATGTTATTTGATTGATGCAGCAAAAAAATTCCTTGAGTTCGGAGTTGATGGGATTCGTATAGATGCGGTGAAACATTTTAACCAGGGATTTCAGAAGAATCTTGCTGACGAATTATATGCGAATAAAGGAGTATTTCTAGTTAGTGAGTGGTACGGTGATACAGGCAGTGGTACAACACATGATGAAAAAGTACGCTATGCCAATGAGAGTGGCATTACAATTTTGGATTTCGACTTAAATACTGCTATCAGAAATGTTTTTGGCTATAATCATAGTATGTATGAGCTTAATGAAGCATTAAGCCGTACAGATTCCGAATATAAATATAAAGAAAATCTTGTTACTTTCATAGATAATCATGATATGCCACGTTTTCTATCTATAAATGGTGATTATAATCGATTACATCAAGCCCTTGCTTTTATTCTTACTAACCGAGGTATTCCAACAATTTACTATGGAACTGAGCAGTATTTGTATAACAATACAAGTGGTGGATATGATCCTTATAATAGACCGATGATGGATTCTTTTGATACGACATCGAATGCTTTTCGTATAATTAAGACATTATCTCAACTTCGCAAGGATAATCCAGCTGTGTCTTATGGTACGACACGTGAGCGCTGGATTAATGATGAAGTCTTTATTTATGAACGTCAGTTTTTTGATGATGTAGTATTAGTAGCGATTAATAAATCCACATCACCAGTAACGATTAGTGGTTTGTATACGAGCTTACCTGCTGGAAGTTATGATGATATATTAAATGGGTTACAGAATGGGAATTCTATTGTGGTAAAAGATGGTGATAGTGATAGGTTAGTAGAAACATTTATATTAAATGGCGAATCAGTTAGTGTATGGAGTTTCAAGAAAGGAACAATTTCTTCACCACAGATAGGTTCAGTAGATCCTATTATGGGACGTAGTGGTAATAAGGTTACTATTTGGGGTCAAGGGTTCGGCTCTATTGCTGGAAAGGTATATGTAGGAACAGTAGAAGCAACGGTTAGTAGTTGGTCTGATACTAAGATTGTTTTTACGGTACCGAGTTGTGATGCTGGTATTCAATCGATTAAAGTTGTAAATGCCTCTGGCAAGTCGAGTAACACATATGATTATCAAATACTCTCTGGTGATCAGGCAGCTGTTGTGTTCAAAGTAAAGAATGCACCAAATACTCAATGGGGGGAAGCAATTTACTTGGTAGGAAACATTTATGAACTTGGAAATTGGGATACATCTAAAGCAATAGGACCTATGTTATGTCCAGAATATCCTGATTGGTTTTATGTGGTGAGTGTACCTAAAGGTAAACTTATAGAGTTTAAGTTTATTAAAAAAAATTTAGATGGTAGTATTACGTGGGAAAGTGGATTTAACCATATTGAGACTACTCCTGTAAGTGAAACAGGTGATATTATAGTAAATTGGCAATATTGATAAATTGGTTATTATATATTAACTTCTGATGCAATGCACATATGGATTTGATAAAGTTCATACGTTTTTCTTAACCTATATCTATTGATTAGATTTAGGTGTTACAACAATTAGAATATAATATTAAATATTAAGGGCATGTACATTGATGGTTTAACAGGTGGTATTTTTAAATCAGATAAAGCTTTACACGTTAATGTACCTAAGCATTCAGCTAGAATTCTTATTTCCTCAGAAGATTAAAAATAGTTTGACATATTTGTGAAAAAGGTTTATAATTAAATTGTGCAAACGGTTGCAGAGATTAGCAACCATAAAACTAACATAATTATTCATATTCAAAGAAGGGGGATTTACATGAAAAAATTTCTAAGCTTCTTACTTATTGCTGTACTAGTGTTTTCACTAGTAGGATGTGGCGCTAAAGAAGAGCCAGTACAAAATAATAATCAAAATGAGACAAGCCAAGAGAATTCTTCAAAAGAATTAACTCCTGAGCCAGGTGCGAAATTAGTTGTTTGGGATAGTCCTGGTGTAGAACAAGAGTTTATGAAGGAGATAGCAGCTAAATTTACAGAGAAATATGGTGTACCAGTTACAGTAGAGGAAGTTGACCATACTAAAGCAAAAGAAAGGTTATTGCAAGATGGACCAGCTGGTATAGGAGCAGATGTATTTGGTGCTCCACATGATCATACAGGTGAATTAGTTATGGCTGGTTTAGTATTGCCAAACGCTTTTGCAGATAGAATAAATAAAGAAATGTTAAAATCAGCAGTTGATGCTGTTTCATTTGATGGTGTAGTATATGGTTATCCAAGAGCAATAGAGACTTATGCTTTATATTATAACAAAGACATTTTCCCAGAGCCACCAAAGTCTTATAATGAAATTATTGAATTTGGGAAGAAATTTACTAATGTGAATGAAAATAAGTATGCTCTTATGTGGGATGTTGACAACGCTTATTTCTCTCAAGCATTTTTAGCTGGTGGCGGCGGATATGTATTTGGTAATGGTGGAACTAATAAGAATGATGTAGGTATAGATTCAGAGGGTGCTATCAAAGGTGTAAAAGAAATGATGAAACTAAAAGAAATCTTACCAATTCCTGCTGGTGATGCTGATTATCAACCTATGATGGGATTATTTAAGGAAGGAAAGATTGGAGCTATAATAAATGGACCTTGGGCATTAGCAGAAATTAGGGAATCAGGTATAAATTATGGTATAGCTAAATTACCTAAACTTACAGATGGTAGCAAGTCTGTTCCATTTTCAGGCGTTAGAGCGTTATTTGTAAGTGCATATACTAAATATCCAAATGCTGCTCAATTATTTGCTAATTTCTATACTACAGAAGAAAACTTAATTAGAAGATATGAAGTTACAGGTCAAATTCCTACTACTAAGGCTGCAGCTAATAGTGATATTATTAAAAATGATCCAGATGCAGCAGCATTTTTAGCTCAAGCAGCAGATGCAATACCAATGCCTTCTATTCCACAAATAGGCTTATTCTGGGAACCAATGGGAGCTGCTTATGGAGCGATATGGAATGAAGAAGTTTCAGTAGAAGAAGGACTTAAGAATGCTGCTGAAACAATAAGAAACGCAATTGCTGAGCAAGAATAGAATTTAGGTTGTTAATAAATTTAGTCACTTGCATGTTTGCAAGTGACTAAATTTCCTTATAGCACTAAAACATCTTTTGAACTGTTATAGAATATGTAAAATTAACTAGCAATATCAATAAGGAGGGGAAAGATGAAGAAGTCTAAAAAGGCTGCTATTTATTCTGCACTATTTATGGGTGCAGGGCAGTTATATAATAGAGATTGGATTAAAGCGATATTTTTTGCAATGATTGAAATAGTTACTTTGCTTAATATCTTTAATGGAGTTGTATATCATTCAATTTGGGGTCTAATTACTTTAGGTGAAACTAGAGGTATAAATGGTGATCATTCTATTAATCTTATGTTAAATGGTATATTAACATTGATTTTATTAATTGTAGTAGGTTTAATTTATATCTATAATATCAGAGATGCTAAACATGTAAGGGAAAAAATAGAGAAAGGTATTAATCCATTTAAACCTAGTGAATATCTTAAATATATTTGGAATAATTATTTCCCACATATTTTATTAGCACCTTCTGCTGCTTTAATACTATTTTTTACTTTTTTACCGATTTTGTTTACAATATTGATTGCTTTTACTAATTATTCAGGTCCATATCATTTACCTCCAGGTAATTTAGTAGATTGGATAGGATTTAAAAATTTTATTAAATTATTTAAAATGGAAGAGTGGTCAGGTACTATTTGGGCTGTTGGTATTTGGACTATTCTTTGGGCTATTATTACAACAGCTTTGAATTATTTTGCTGGATTAGGACTAGCATTATTGACTAATGCTAAAGGAGTTAAATTCAAAAAGTTTTGGAGATCATTATTTATTTTGCCTTATGCAATACCTGCATTTATTTCGTTACTTATATTTAGATTAGTTTTTATGGGACCAGGTCCTGTTAATACTGTATTATTAAATACAGGGGTTATAAGTGAAAAAATTCCTTTTTTAACAGATCATATGTTAGCTAAAATTATGGTTATATTAGTTTACTGCTGGACAGGTGCACCTTATTGGATGGCTTTAATGTCTGGAGTTTTAACTAATATAGATAAATCTTTATATGAAGCTGCAGATATAGATGGAGCAACAAAGTGGCAGCAATTTTATAAAATAACTGTTCCTATGGTACTTTTTCAAACAGCTCCATTGTTAATTATGACTTTTGCTCATAACTTTAATAACTTTGGTATGATTTATCTTTTAACCAGTGGTAATCCAGTTAATGCTAACTATAAATATGCAGGTTCAACAGATATTTTGATATCTTGGATTTATAAAATGACTTTAGAAAAGAGACAATTCGGCATGGCTGCTGCGGTTACATTACTATTGTTTATATTCGTTGCAAGTATTGCAATATATAGCTTTAGGAGAACTAAATCCTTCAAAGAGGAGGACATGATATAATGGAAAGTGTAAAATATGAAAATTCTAATATTAAACCAAAACTACCTAATAAGAGAAAAAATAGTTCAAGAAAACTAATTAGATATTTTTTACTATATTCATTATTGTTATTAATAGCTTTTTTAGTACTTTCACCAGTAATATGGATAGTAGGTTCTTCTTTTAATCCTGGTACTAGTATTTTCAGTTCTACATTGATACCTAAGAATCCTACTGTAAAACATTATATTAAATTATTTACAGAAACAGATTACCCTATTTGGTTTATGAATACGTTAAAGATTGCTACAATAAATATGATTGTTTCTTTAGTTATTACAACTTTATCAGCTTTTGCTTTTTCTCGTTTTAGATTTAGAGGTAGAAAACAAGGTATGATGGTTATATTAATATTACAGATGTTTCCATCTATTTTAGCTATGACAGCTATATATGCATTATTAACCAAGCTTAATTTAATAAATACTCATATGGGGTTAATTATAGTTTATGCAACAGGACAGATACCTTTTAATACTTGGCTGGTAAAGGGTTATTTAGATGCTATTCCTCGAAGTTTAGATGAAGCAGCTAAAATTGATGGAGCTACAAATCTAGCTATATTAACTAAAATTATTTTACCATTAGCAAAACCAATTTTAGTTTTTGTGGCATTACAGAATTTTATTGGCCCTTGGTTTGATTTTATATTTCCACAGTTAATATTAAGAAGTGCAGACAAGAAAACACTTGCAATGGGTTTATTTGCTTGGATTGCTGAAAGACAGCAAAATCATTATACACTTTTTGCAGCAGGTGCAATTCTTGTAGCTGTACCTATTACAATATTGTATACTTATTTCCAAAAACATATAGTAGAAGGACTTTCAGCAGGTGCTACAAAAGGGTAATATAATATTAGGAATATTAATTATCTAATTATAATTTTATAGAGGAAGTGAATAGTATGCCTGTTACAATAAAAGATGTTGCAAAATTGGCAAATGTATCTCCATCGACAGTTTCTAGGGTAATTGCTGATCATCCTAAGATAAGTGATGAAACAAAGAAAAAAGTATTTGAAGCAATGAAAAAATTAAATTATCATCCTAATGCTATTGCAAGAAGTTTAGCCAATAAATCAACAAAAACTTTAGGATTAATATTACCAAATGCTGAAGAAGATTTATTTATAAACCCATTTTTTGTTCAAGTAATGAGGGGTATAAGTGTCTATGCTCAAAAGAAAGGCTACTATATAATGTATACTTATAGCAATAATGAAAATGAAGAAATAGACTTCATTAAAAACTATATTTATAGCAAATGGGTTGATGGTATAATTCTTTTGACTGCAAGAGAAGACGACAGATGTATTGAGTATTTAAAGGAAAATGAAAAATATCCGTTTGTTGTAGTTGGTAGACCAGAAAAATCAGATGGAATATTGTGGGTAGATAATGACAACTTTAAAGCCATGTATGACGTTGTTAATTATTTAATTAATAAAGGACATAGAGACATAGCTTTTATTGGTGGACCTCATACTCTTAACGTTACTAAAGACAGATTAGATGGATATTTAAGAGCGTTAAAGGTACATGGAATTTCTGTTGATGAAAAACTTATTTATGAGGAAGTTGATTTTACAGAAATAAGAGGTTACGAAACTATGATGGAGATTTTAGATTATAAAGAGCCTTCTGCTGTTGTTACAACAGATGACTTGATTGCTTTTGGTGTTTTAAAGGCTATAAAAGAAAAATCAACAAGTAAAATAGCAGTTGTTGGTTTCAATAATACGCCTTTAGCTGAATATCAGCAACCAAAGCTTACTTCAGTAGACATTAAAGCTGAAAAGTTGGGTTATTATGCAGCAAAACTTTTGATTGGAAAACTTGAAAATGAAAATATTGAAACGAATCATTATATAATTGACACAGAATTGATAGAGAGAGAATCGACTCTATAACCCTACTTTGTAGGGTTTATTTTGTATATTTTTGGGGGGATATGATGAAAAAAATTAGTTTATTTTTAATAATAATTATGTTAATGCAGGTATTTGTAGGGTGTGTTAATCAAACTTCAAAAGATATAAATAAAGACATAGAAAATGAAACTGCAGTTGAAGATATGAAAAGTGAACAAAATAAAGGTTCAAAATTAATAATTCATTATCACAGATATAATGGAGACTATGATAATTGGAGCTTTTGGATATGGCCTTATGGAAGAGAGGGGAAGGCATATCATTTTACTGGTGAGGACGAATTTGGAAAGATTGTAGAAGTACAGTTTAATGAAAGACTTAAAAAAGTTGGAGTAATTCCAAGATTGGGTAACTGGGAAAAGAAAGATATTAATATGGATAGATTTATTGAACTTAAAGGAGATGTAACAGAAGTTTGGATGTTAGAGGGTGTAGAAAAGATTTATTATAACAAAGAAGAGGCAAGTACAAGACCTAAAATATTAAGTGCATTTTTAGACAGTAAAAATGAAATAGTAGTTGAGCTTACTAACTTTATAGAATTGACAGGAAAAAATAATGAAGGGTTTACTGTAAAGAGTGAAAATAAGGAATTAGATATTAAAGAAGTTACAGCATTAAAAGTTAAAAGAAAAAATTCAAAAAAACAAGGTTTTGAAACTGTTATGAATGATACTAAAGTTAGGTTTATTTATTCACCAGACATAATAGGTTATACACCTAAAAAAGATGAAAAAGTATATGTTATAGGGGATTTTAATGGTTACAGTATAGATAAAAAATTTGAAATGAAATTTAATGATACTTTTAACATTTATGAATTGATAGCTGATATTGGGAAAGAAACTGGTATTGAATACGGACAGAATTTTACTTTTACTGTGGCATTAAAAAAAGATATTACATTTAAGTATAAAGACAAGTTTATTTTAGATAAATATCTAGGAAAATCAGCAAAGATATTTAAAATATTATTAAAAGATGATGTAGACCTTTCAGAAAATATTATTGTATATCATAAAGACTTTAAGGAAAGGAATGTGGAAATGAGAAAAGTACTAGAGAGTGAAGAATTTATATACAATGGAAATGACTTAGGTGCTACATATACAAAAGACTATACAGTTTTTAAAGTCTGGTCACCTGTTGCAGAGAGCATGAAGGTAGTTATTTATGATGACTATAAAGACAATACAGGTAAAATATATCCAATGTCAAAAGGTAAAAAAGGTGTTTGGGAGCTTAAACTAAACGGGGATTACAAGAATAAATATTACAATTATAGAGTAACTATTAATGGAGTAGAAAAGGAAACTCCAGACCCTTATGCTAAGGGAGCTACTGTAAATGGGAAAATGGGAATGATAGTAGATTTTGCTTCTATAAATCCTGAAGGTTGGGATGATCACAAAATTCCAGAACCTATTAAACCAACTGAAGCAGTTATATATGAAATGCATGTCAGAGATTTTTCTGTAGATAAAGATTCTGGAATAAAGCATAAAGGAAAATATTTAGCCTTTACTGAAAAAGGAATAAGAGGACCAAATGGAGAGATTACAGGACTTGATCATTTAAAAGAAATGGGCATTACTCATATACACTTACTGCCTGTATATGATTTTGCTAGTGTAGATGAAACTAAAGAAGGACAGTATAATTGGGGATATGACCCTTATTTATATAACGTACCTGAAGGTTCTTACTCTACAAATCCTTATGATGGAACTGTGAGGATAAAGGAATTCAAAGAAATGGTTAAAGCATTGCATGAAAACGGCATAAGAGTAGTAATGGATGTTGTATTTAACCATACCTATACAACTGGAAATTCTCCTTTTGATATACTTGTGCCTAAATATTACTATAGAACAGATTCCTCTGGCAAATATACAAATGGTTCAGGATGTGGAAATGAAACAGCATCAGAAAAGCCTATGATGAGAAAGTTTATAATAGATTCAGTTAAATTCTGGGCTACTGAATATAAAATAGACGGTTTTAGATTTGACTTAATGGCTTTACATGATATTGATACTATGAAGGAAGTAGAAAAAGAGTTAAGAGAAATTAATCCGAATATATTAATTTATGGAGAACCTTGGACTGGTGGTTCCTCAGCATTATCCCCAACTAAACAGTTGAGAAAAGGTAAGCAGAAGGGAATGGGTATAGCAGTATTTAATGACGATTTTAGAAATGCAATAAAAGGTGACAATGATGGAGAAGGAATTGGTTTTGTAAATGGTGGATTAGGATTAGAAAATGAAATAAAAAAAGGAATAGTAGGAATGATTGATTACAGTAGTAGAATAAAAGGGTTTACAAAAGAGCCTAGTGAAACTATAAACTATGTAAGTTCTCACGATAATTTATGTTTGTTTGACAAGTTTGAGAAGAGTAATCCAAACGCTACTTCTGAAGAAAGAGAAAAGATGAATAGATTAGCATTATCAATAGTTTTAACATCACAGGGTATACCTTTTATACAAGGTGGTACTGAAATATTAAGAACAAAACATGGTAACCACAACAGCTACAAAGCAGGCGATGAGATTAATAAAATAGATTGGAGCAATAAAGATAAGTATAAGGAGACTTATGAATATATTAAAGGCTTAATCGCATTAAGAAAGAGTCAAAAAGTAATGACACTAGATAAGGCAGAGGAAGTGAAAAAGTATCTAAAGTTTATTGAAGCTCCTAAGAATTCAGTTGCATATTTATTAACTTCTCCATATAAAGGTGACTTTAAAAATATTTTAATTATCCATAATGCAAATAAAGAAGAGATAGAAATCAAACTTCCACTAGAAGGAGAGTGGAATATCATAGCTAATGAAAAAGAGGTAAATATAGAGGGAGTTAATGGAGTAAATAAAGCTGTTGAAAATGTAAAAGTAGCACCATTATCTACTTACATTCTATATAAAAACTAACTAAAAAGCAGCCGAAATCGGCTGCTTTTCATTTATATATGTTTAAGAAGGGATTAGATTTTAATTAGAAGTAAGTATAATTACTTCTAAAGGCTTTAAAGTAATATTTAAACTGCCATTTTCACTATGGTAAGTTTTATTATTTAAAACATTTGTATAAGTAGAATTATTGTCTTTTAAATTAACGTTCACATCCTTTTCTTTAGTTTGCAGATTGTAAATTATAATGAATTTACTATCACCTTTTTTTCTTATATAAGAAAGGAAATAACTATCGTAATCTAACAATTCAAATTCTCCATTATAAAGAGCTTCATTTGAATTTCTAAGAGCTGTTAACTTCTTAAAATAGCTTAGCATTTCTGAGTTATCAGTCTTATCCCATTCCATATCCCTTCTATTATCGGGGTCATCTCCACCTTGCATAGCAATTTCTGTACCATAGTATATAATAGGTATTCCTGGATATGTCATTATAAAAGTTAAAGCCTGTTTTAAATAAGCTTCTCCGTACTCTTTTGCCTCAGTTACTAATCTTCTGTTATCGTGATTATCTACAAAAATTCCATTTAATTCAGGGTTTGTAAAAGCTGATTGCCTTTTTATAGCATTAACTAAAGAGTTAGCTTTTCCGAATCTAGTAAAGGTTTTACGAAGCCCCATATAAAGCGGATAATTTGTCAAAGAATCTATTCCTACTTCATGATATTGTTCTAAATATCTAGGATTATCATGCCAAACTTCTCCTAGTAGGAAAAAGTTTGGATATTTTGATTTGATTTTATAAGCAAACTCATTCCAAAAACTTTTAGGTACGTGTTTAACTGTATCAAGTCTCATTCCATCTATTCCTGTTTGTTCAATCCACCATATAGCATTATCTATAAAATATTTTTTAACCTCAGGATTATCTTGGTTTAGGTCAGGTAAACCGAATATCCAGCCTTCTTCAAGCTGCTTCTGATCTTTCCAATTAGAAATATTCTTTTTTGGATGGAACCAATCTTTGTACTTTTCATCTTTTAACCATGGAGATTTATACCCTGTATGATTTACTACATAATCAAGTATTATCTTAATATCTCTTTTGTGTGCTTCTTGAACGAGTTCTTTTAAATCGTTTAATGTACCTAAATGTGGATCGACTTTATAAAAATCAGTAATCCAGTATCCGTGATATCCACCATATTCATTTTTAAAAACAGGAGTTATCCAAATAGCAGTTACACCTAGTGATTTTATGTAATCTAATTTTTCTATAATTCCTCTTAAATCGCCACCGTGATATGCCTTTGGATTATTCTTATTTACATCAGGGAAACTATTATTTTCTTTGTTTCCATCATAAAAACGATCAGTCATTATAAAGTATATTGTATCCTTTGAAGAAAAAGTACCACCATTATTTTGTACTTTGTATTTAATTTCATTTGAACTATCAATTTTTGTATCTTCTTTTTCATTTTTTATTTGCTGTATTGTATCATTTGTACTACTATTTTGACTCTGACAGCCTGCAGATAAAATTAAAGTAAATATTATAAGGAATATTATTAATTTTTTAGACATAAAAAAACCCCCTTGACAATATTTTATTATATTTATAAAATAAATGCAACCGTTTGCATAAATTATGTTATAATATTTTTTAGGGGGTGAGGGGTTGGAACTAGGATATTCAAATTGGAGAACTTTTGATGAAGGAATACAGAAAGAATATTTAGTTACAAATGGTCTTGGAAGCTTTTGTTCATCTACTATAATTGGAGCAAATATCAGAAAATATCATGGTTTGCTTAATGTTTCTTTAATACCTCCAATAAAGAGATATTTATTACTGTCAAAAATAGACGAGACTTTGGAAATAGAGGAAAAAAAATACAAATTATTTGCTAATCAGTTTATTGGAAAAATTGATGATGGTTATTTACGACTAAGAAGATTTAGCAATTATCCTATACCAAAGTTTATTTATGGAGTTAACGACATTACTATAAGTAAGGAATTGGCAATGGAGTATGGGAAAAATACTGTAGCTATTGTATACAGAGTTAATACTGGCAGTAAAAAGGTAAGAATGACGTTTACTCCATATGTAAATTTTAGAGACCATCATGATATTAGTAAAATAGGTAGTTTTAAATATAATCAAAGCTATGAAAACGGAACATTAAAATTAACTGAAGAAAGTACAGGTTTAAACTTAAAAATAAATTCAAATTGTAAATATGAGGTAAATGAGGATTGGTCTCTACCTATGTTTTATAAAAATGAAAGAGATAGAGGACTTGAAAGTATTGATTTTCATTTTATACCAGGAGTTTTTTCTTATGAAATGGAACCTTATAAAAAGTATACTATAACTTTTTTAGCTACTATAGAGGATAGTGTTGAATATACATCTGAAGAAATAATAGAAAACGAAAAGAAAAGACGTACAGAACTAATAAATAAAGCAGGATATTCACATCCTTTTTTGAAGAATTTAGTACTGGCAAGTGATAATTTTATAGTCAAAAGAGCATCTACAAAAACTAAGACAATAATTGCAGGATATCCTTGGTTTACAGACTGGGGAAGAGATACAATGATAGCTTTTACTGGATTTACTTTAACTACCAAGAGATTCGATGATGCTAAAGATATTTTATTAACTTTTACAAGGTATATTAAGGATGGAATAATACCGAATATGTTTCCAGATGAGAATACTCCACCTCTATATAATACAGCAGATGGAACACTGTGGTTCTTCTATGCGGTATATAAATATCTTGAATATACTAATGATTTAAAAACTATCAAAGAAATGATATATCCACATCTTGAAAGTATAATAAGGCATCATATTAAAGGTACAATAAACAATATTTATATGGACGATGATGGACTTTTGTCTGCTGGAGATGAAGGTACACAATTAACTTGGATGGATGTTAAAGTTGGGGATTGGGTGGTTACTCCGAGACATGGAAAGGCAGTTGAAATTAATGCCCTTTGGTATAATGCATTAAAAATTATAGAAGAAATATCAAACAAACTAGGTTACAATGGCAGCCAATATGGGGAATTAGCAGAAAAGACTAAGAAAAGTTTTGGTGAAAAGTTTTGGAACGATAAAGGTAAATACTTGTATGATGTGATACAGAATGGGAAGCCTGTGGACATGCTTAGACCAAATCAAATATTAGCTGTGAGTCTGCCATTTTCAATTCTTAATAGAGAAAAGGAGAAGTTAATAGTAGAGAAAGTATATGAAGAACTGTATACTCCATACGGTTTAAGGAGTTTATCCAGAAGACATAAAGAATATATAGGGAAATATGGAGGCGATGTTTTAAAGAGAGATGGTGCATATCATCAGGGCACTGTATGGGCTTGGTTAATTGGTCCTTTTGTTGAAGCCTATGTAAAAGTAAATAACAATTCTAAAGAAAGCAAGCTTAATGCAAAGTATATGCTTGAAGAGTTTTATTATCATATGAAAGATGCATGTATTGGCAGCATATCTGAAATATTTGACGGGGATGAACCTCACTATCCAAAGGGATGCCCAGCTCAGGCTTGGTCAGTTGGCGAAGTTTTAAGAACTTATGTGGAAGTAGTCTTAGATGAAAACTTCTAAACAAACGAAGAATATTGTAAAGCACTAAGGAGGGAGATTATGATTAAAAAAACAGAATATGGTTATATAATTGAAGCAAGAAAGGGATTTTTAAATATTATTTTTTATGATGATAATATTGTACGCTTTGCATATAGTAAGGATGGAGAAATACCAGTATCTACTCCTGCTGTTGTAGTTAAACCTAAAGATATTAAGCACAATCAAGAAGGTAATATAATTAAGACTAAAAGTCTTATAATAGAAATTGATAAAGAAAATCTACAAATAAGTATATTTAATAAAAATGGAGAATTGCTTAACAGAGATATAAATGTGGATTTAGAAGAAATTAAAATTGAAAAGGAAATTCTTTGGGAAAAAGGGTTTTATGGACTAGGAGAGAAATATGGCTGGTTAAATAAAAAAGGAACTGAAACTTCAAACTGGAATACTGATGTTATGGGGGTATCTCCAGTTCATAATGCAACTATTAAGGAATACCACACGTCTATACCTTTTTATATTGGATTAAGTAAGAGTTTATGCTATGGTATTTATTTTGACAATAGTTATAGAACTTATTTCGATTTAGGTAAAACTAAAGATAATGTATTAAAGTTTAGTGCGCAAGGAGGATATTTAGACTATTATTTTATATACAATGAAAAAGTATCAGAGGTTGTTAAAGCATATACTTATCTAACAGGTAGAATGCCTCTACCAAGAAAAGACTTTTTAGGATATCAGCAGTGCAGATGGAGTTATGAAAATAGAGAAGAGTTAATGGAAGTTGCTAGAAGAATGAGAAAAGAAAATATACCTTGTGACGTGCTTTATTTAGATATTGATTATATGAAGGATTATAAAGTTTTTACAGTAGATTCTGATAAGTTCTTTGAATTTAAAGATATGGTATCAGAGCTTAAAGATATGGGCTTTAAGCTTGTTGTTATAATAGATCCAGGTGTTAAAGTTGAAGATGGATACTGGGTATATGAACAGGGCAAAGAAAATGATTTTTATATAAAAGATAAGAATGGTGAAGTTTATATAGGTGAAGTATGGCCTGGTAAAGCTGTATTTCCTGATTTTCTAAGAGAAAAGGTTAGAAAATGGTGGGGAGAACTTCATAGGGGACTAATAGAAGATGGTGTAGAAGGTTTTTGGAATGATATGAATGAACCTGCTGACTTTACTACAGAATCTAAAGTTGTTCCAGAAGATACGATGCATTTAAATGACCAAGGCGAAGAGAAGAGTCATGCAGAAATTCATAATTTATATGGTATGCTTGAAGCTGTAGCTACTTATGAAGGAGTAAGAAGTATTAATCCTAATGTAAGACCATTTGTGTTAACTAGGGCTGCTTTTGCGGGAACTCAAAGATATGCAGCACTATGGACAGGAGACAATACAAGCATTTGGGAACATTTAGAAACAAGTATGCCTATGTTTATAAATCTAGGTTTGAGTGGATATTCATTTATAGGAGCAGATGTAGGTGGTTTTATTGGAGATAGTAATGGTGAACTTTTAACTCGCTGGACACAATTAGGAGCATTTACGCCACTATTTAGAAACCATAGCGTTAAAGGGTCTATTAATCAAGAACCTTGGTGTTTTGGAGAAGAAGTCTTAGAAAATACAAGAAAGTTTATTAAGCTTAGGTATAATTTTATAACATATCTGTATAATTTAATGAGAGAAAGCTCAATAAATGGACACCCAGCTATTAGACCATTATTTTATCATTATCAAGATGATGAAGAAACATATAACATAAATGATCAATTTTTATTTGGAGAGAATATACTAATTTGCCCAATAACAAGACCGTATACAAGGGTTAGAATGGTTTATCTTCCTGAAGGTATCTGGTATGATTATTGGACTTTAGAAAAGTTTGAAGGCGGGAGATATATTATTAAAGAAGTTCCAATAGACTCAATGCCTATATTTATAAAGGCAGGAGCTATTATTCCTACGGATAATATAATGCAATATGTAGGAGAAAAAGATCAGGAAATAATTATTAACTGCTATTTAGGGCAAGATGGTGAATATACACTATACTTAGATGATGGAATTAGCTTTGATTATGAAAAAGGCAATTATGCAGAGATAAAGTTTATTATGAAAAATAGTGAAAAAGAAGCTTCAATAACATCAGAAGTTATAAAGAATGGATACAAAATTCCTAAAATGAAACTTAGAATTTTAGGTTTAGATTTAAATAGCAAAGTTATTATGAATGGGAATGAACTAGAATTAAATAACCAAAATATAATAGACATTGATGAACTGAATATAGATGTAAAGATTATTAAGTAACATAATCAAAAAACCCCTCTCTAACATATGATGTTATTAAAGTTAAATTGGATAGAGAGGGGGTTTATTATGTATTATAATTATTCATATATGTATGAATATCCAGAAATATATCATGAAGTATTGCCAAAGGTTAGAGAGTGTATATACAGACATTATCCATATAATTATGGAGTATATCCTTATCCGTACCAAAATCCATATTCATACCCTTATCCTGATGAAGATGAAGTAAGAATAATGGTTGATGAAGTATATGAAGAGATGATAAAAATATATCCAGAAATAGATAAGGACCCATTGGAGAATGGGAGGGCTTCAGCTAATAGAAGACACTATGGTAGGAGAAGATTATTTAAAGATTTAATATTTATTATATTATTAAATGAATTATTAAGAGGTAGAAGACATCCTTATTATGGTTATCCAGGACCAAGATACGGATATTAATGGAAATAAGAGGACGGTTCTAATGTATCCTTAAGGAAACAATAGAACCGTCTTTTTGTATCTATCCCATTGTATCAAGTTATTCTAAATGAGAAATATCGGCTTCTAAAGAAATTTGTATTTCATTATCTTTTATCTCAAGTATAGTTAAGCATGTCCCATGAATAAAAGGAGGACTCCAAAAGTTTTCTAGTGAATGATTTCTAATAATTGCGTAGATAGCTTTAATAACTACAGCATGAGTTACAATTAAAATATTATCACCATAATTACTATAATTAATTATGTTATTTAATACTTTTTGTACTCTATCAAATAATACATCAAAGCTTTCACCATCAATAGGTTCATACAAATGTGGTTTATTCCAAAAATTAAAATGTTGTGTAGGATATGATTCGCTTATTTTCGAATATTCCATCCCTTCCCATAAACCGAAACCCATTTCTTTTAATGATTCAGTTATTATTATTTCTGTATTTCTATCACCTTTAATATAATTTGCAGTATCAATTGCTCTGCGTAAAGGGCTACAATAAATCTTATCAAATTCAATATGAGCTAAACTTTTTCCTAATTTTTTAGCATCTTCAATTCCTTTTATAGTAAGATTAGAATCTTTCCATCCTTGCATTTTACCTAGTTTATTCCATTCTGTTTCACCATGTCTTGTTATGTATATTTTCACTTTATTTCCCCCTTGATTCTTATCATCACAAACTATATTAGATGTTATTCTAATAGTTTAATAGCTTGTACTGATTTCTTCCACTTTTTTTAGCGAGTATCATAGCTTTTTTAACACTATTAATAACTTCTTCATCATTACAATCAACAGTAAACTTTGAAATACCTATACTTACTGTAACACTTAGTGTTACTTCATCAAATACAAATTCTTTAGTCATAATATTTATTATTTCAGAAGATATTTTCTCTATAAAATCTTTAGATTTATCTTTTATAATTACTACAAATTCATCAACATTTATACGAGTTACATCGACATCTAATTCATAATTATTTAAAACAGTTTTAATTCTTTCAGGGACTTCTATAAGAACCTTATCTCCTATATTATAGCCATACTTTTCATTAATCTGTTGAAAATGATCAATATCTAATATAAAACCGCTATTAATTGAACTAATTTTATTAATTATAATATCTCTATTCATTTCTTTGTTAATCATATTAATCCCCCCACTCAAATTTTGATATGTTAAATTAACTCTAGGAAAAACATTAGTATATAGATTTTTATTTCTATATTTTTTTGGAGAAACACCAAATAACTTTTTAAATGCTCTAGAATAGGATTCATAAGTACAATATTGGTATTTTAAAGCTATATCTAAAATACTCATATTTGATTTTACTAAGTCATATGCAGATAATGATAGGCGACGTTTTCTTATATAGTCTTTAACTGTAGTACCAAGAACATTCGAGAAAACAATATAAAAAGAAGATAGAGACATATAGGCTATTTTAGCAATATCTTCTATTTCAATTTTTTCATATAGATGCTCTTCTATATAGTCTATTGCATTTTGAATTCTTTCAATTATTTGCTTTTCAATCATTATACCCCCCCTACAAGATACTTTAATATTATTATATAATTAAGTTTGTTTTAATGTATGACATTTTTTCTAGAGTTAAATTTGCTTGACAATTGATTAAGTTAAATGATAGAACAAAATCTTCGATTTAAATAGATTTAGGAAGATTTTGCCTATGTCCATTTATGTCTATTACGGAAATTATATTTTGAATTATCCACAATTCAATAAGGTTTATAATTTTCTATGGATTATAAAAAAACTATTCCTTTATATCCTAAATAGAAATATATCCTAAATAGAAAAGGCGGCAAAGCCGCCTTTTCTATTTAATGTACATTTTTTCATAATATTCTTCAAGCATTCTCTTAACTGCAAACTTATCTTTTGTACTAAGAATACTATTTCTCATCATTTCTATCCATTTTTCACGATTGTTATAATAAGTAGGAATAACTTCTTCTAATAGAACTTTATATAGAGCTTTTAAGTCATGAGCATCTAGCTTAGCTTCATCTTCACTTTCAAAACCGTCACCAAACTGCCATCCGTTTACGCCATGATTACAAGCTTCAGGCCACCATCCATCTAAAATACTTAAATTCAATACACCGTTCATTGCTGCTTTCATACCAGAAGTACCACTAGCTTCTTTTGGTCTTCTAGGGTTGTTTAACCAAACATCTGAACCTTTAGTCAGCATTTTACCTATAGTCATATCATAATTTTCTAAGAATACAACAGAGTTAGGATATTTCTTTGTCATTTTAACAATGTTTTCTACTATTTTCTTTCCTGTATCATCTAGTGGATGTGCTTTTCCTGAGAAAACTATCTGTATTTTGCCTTCTTCTAAAAGTGGAGAAATTACATTTTCATCAGTAAATATGAAGTTACTGCGCTTATAAGGAGCTGCACGTCTTGAGAAACCTATAAGTAATTTATCTGCATCAAGCTTAACTCCATTTCTCTCTTCTATAAATTCAATTAATTTTCTTTTATTGTCCATATGGATTTCCCAAAGATCTCCGCTATTTTCTGCAGCACCAATCATTCTTTCATCTACCCAAGTTGGAAGGTGTATTGCATTTGTTATACCTATAATTTCTGACCTATCGTCTATATGATCCCACATTTTGTTTGCAGTTTGACAGTGAAGCTGTGCTACTGCATTTGAAATGCGTGAAATTCTTAAAGCAGCAACAGTCATATTGAAAGGAGCTCCACCAATTCTAACCATCTGCTCTAAAGTTAAGCCATTATTAGCACCCATATACATTAATCTGTCTAAATAATGAGACTCATTTCCTTGAATTACTGGAGTATGTGTTGTAAATACTATTTCTTCTCTAGAAGCTTTTAATGCATCTTCAAAAGACATACCTTTCTCCATTTTTTCTCTTATAAGCTCAAGTCCAGCAAAAACTGCATGACCCTCGTTAAAATGGTAAACGTCAATATCAATACCCAGTGCTCTTAAGGCTCTAACTCCACCAATTCCTAATACCATTTCTTGAGCTATTCTTTCTTCGCCAAACCATCCATAAAGCTGACCTGTTATCCAAGCATCTTCATTTTCAGGAAGGTCAGTATCTAATAAGTAAAGAGGTGCATTTCCGAAGTTTTCTACTTTCCAAACCTTGCATACAACATCTCTTTGACGAATTTTAACTGTTACTTTTACTCCTGTATCTTCCATAAAATCATATTCATAGTTATGGTATGTATCATATGGACGCCCATCTTCTCCAATCATTTGATCAGTATATCCTTGCTTCCATTTTATACCTATACCAACAATAGGAAATCCATGGTCCTTGGCTCCTTTTAGATAATCACCTGCTAAAATACCCAATCCTCCTGCATAAGTCCTCAAAGAAGTATCTAAACCGTATTCCATACAAAAGTATGCAACTTTAGGTAATTTTTCTTTATTTAACATAATTAAGCCCCCTTTTTAATATTAATCGTTATTTTACTATCAGATGGTATAGTATATTCTTCATCATATACTCTTAAAGTAAGCACATTGCCTTCTTCTTGTTCAATTGTTATTATTTCTTTATCTACAGTTACTTTAAGCAGATGCTCTCTAAAGATTATCTTAAATGAATATTTATTCCATGCTTTTGGAATGAAAGGTGAAAAACTAAGTATTCCATCTTTAATTCTCATTCCAGCAAATCCATGGACTATTGCTAGCCAACTTCCAGACATACTTGTTATATGAAGTCCATCATCAGTATCTTTGTTATAGTTGTCTAAGTCTAACCTTGCTGTTCTTAAATATAGTTCATATGCTTTTTCTTCATATCCAATTTCACTGGCTATAATTGAGTATATACATGGTGATAATGACGATTCATGTACAGTTTTTGGTTCATAGAAATCAAAATTTCTTTTCTTAGTTTCTAAATCAAACCTGTCATTTAAGAAATATAACCCTTGTATTACGTCTGCCTGTTTAATAAAACAAGAACGTAGTATTCTATCCCATGACCAATGTTTATTTATTGGTAATTCTTCTTTTGGAATATCCTTAACATTAAGAAGTTCTTTGTCCATGTAACCGTCTTGCTGCTCAAATATTCCTAATGATTCTACATATGGATAGTACATTTTATCTATTATATCTTGCCATTTTTCTATTTCTTCCTCTTGTAACTTAAGTTTATTTTTTAATTCTTCAAATTTATCAGGATGCTCATTTTTTATATACTTCATAACCTCTAGAGTATATTCTAAATTCCATGCAGCCATTGTATTTGTATACCAGTTATTATTTACATTGTTTTCGTATTCGTTAGGGCCTGTAACGCCTAAAATCATATATTTATCTTTTCTAGGGTTATAATTAACTCTATCAGCCCAGAATCTGCTTGTTTCAACTAATACTTCAAATCCATAATCTAGAAGATATTGTTTATCATCGGTATATCTTACATAATTAAATATTGCATATGATATAGCTGCATTTCTATGAATTTCTTCAAAGGTTATTTCCCATTCATTATGACATTCTTCTCCATTCATAGTAACCATAGGATAAAGAGCACCTTTTAGGCCTAGCTTTCTAGCATTTTCTTTTGCTTTTTCTAAGTGATTGTATCTGTATATAAGTAAATTTCTAGCTATACTTTGGTCACTAGTACTTAGGTAGAATGGAAAACAGAAGGCTTCTGTGTCCCAATAAGTGCTGCCACCATACTTTTCACCAGTAAAACCTTTTGGTCCGATATTAAGTCTTGGGTCATGACCAGTATAAGTCTGATTTAGTTGAAAAATATTAAATCTAATCCCTTGTTGTGCTTTGACATCACCTTCGATTACTACATCACTTTCTTTCCAAATACGTTCCCAAGCTAAGATATGTTCATTTAATAGAACATCAAATCCTTTTGAATATGCATTATTAACTTTTTTAATTGCTTCAGATTCGATATTTTCAGTATCATAATCTCGGTTTGTTGTAACTGAGATGTACTTATACAATGTATAAGTTTTTCCTTTAGAAGCTGTAAAAGATACTTTATTTCCAACGTATTTTTCTTTGTCTATAAGTTCAATTTCTTTGTTAGTATCATTACCATTTTCTTTTATATCGTATTTCATTGCACAAGTTACATGAAAATCTAGTTTTTTTGTTTTCATAGTTAATAAGCCTTGTCCCACATCAACAGATTTGTTAACTTCTAGCCAGAATTTTTCATTATAATTAGAATCTTCGTTTGAGACGTCACCATCAAGATACGGGATTAAAGTAATTTCAGCATCATGATTTAATGGAGTGATACTATAAGATATAGCTGCTATTTCTAACTCAGACATACTTAAAAATCTTTTTACTTCGATTTTAGTTTCTCTATTTTCAGAATCTATTATTGTAAAGCTTCTTAAGAGGTAACCATTTTTCATATTAAGTATACGACTAAAGTTTTTGACTTTGATTTTAGCTAAATCAATATTTACTCCATTTATTAATACTTTTATACCTATAAAGTTTGTAGCATTTAGTACTTTAGCAAAGTATTCTGGATATCCGTTTTTCCACCAGCCTACCTTAGTTTTATCTGGATAATATACTCCTGCTATATATGTACCTTGCAGAGTATCACCTGAATAATCTTCTTCGAAATTTCCTCTAATACCCATATGACCGTTTCCAAGACTCATTACACTTTCATAGATCCTGTTTTCTTCTGGGTGTAGATTTTCTTCTATAATGTTCCATTCATCAATTTTAAAATACTGTTTCATTATTTCACCTGCCTTTTACGAAATACAAATGCAAACGGTTGCATAACAAACAAAAAAATAAAAATCCTTCAATTAAATTATATCAGATATAATAAAAAATTTTAAGATTTATTAGAAAAAAATACTAGCTAAATTTGACTAATATATATTTTGGAATATAATTATCATGTGAAATATTTTAGTTTAAAATTTCTAATTGCTTAAAATTATAATAGCTTTAGGGGGGGTTAGATGAAAGTAAGATTTTTATTATTTACTATATTGTTTGCAATTTTATTTATAGGTTGTAGTATACAAGAAAATAATGAGATTGTATATACAGGTTTTATAGAGGGAGATGAAATAGATATAAGTACTGAAGTAAGTGGAGTTTTAAATGATATTTTAGTTCATGAAGGAGAATCAATAAAAGAAGGAGACTTGATTGCTAAAGTTGATACAAAAAGTTTAAGTTTACAGCTTAAGCAAGTGGAAGCTGAATTGAAAATGGCAGAAGCACAGCTTGATAAAATAAAAGCAGGAGCAAGAAGTGAAGAAATAAGAAAAGCTGAAGTTAGTCTAGAAGAAGTTAAAGTACTGTTAGAAGGTGCAAAGGATGAGTATGAATATAGGCTCAAAAATTATAACAAAATAAATGACCTTTATAAAAATTCTGGTGCATCAGAACAGCAGGTAAGGGATGCAAAGGCCTTATTAGATAGCTCATATACAAAAGTTCAGAGTTTAGAAAAGAAATATTTACAATCAAAGACACAGCTAGAATTATTATTGAACGGACCTACTGTAGAGGAATTAAATATAGCAAAAGCAAAGGTTGAAAGTATAAATGCAAAGATAGAGCTTTTAAAATATCAAATATCAAAAGGAGATGTAGTTTCAACTGTAGATGGAGTTATACAGACAATAAATTATAATAAAGGAGAATTAGTATCTGCAGGTAGTAATATAGCGACAATTGTTGATTTAAACAACCTTTGGGTTAAGATTTACGTTCCTCAAAAGGAGCTTCACAAAGTTTCATTAAATCAAGAAGTGCTGCTTACATTAGATTATAAAGATAAGAAAATAAGAGGTAAGGTTGTATATATTTCTCCAGAAGCAGAATTTACACCTAGGAATGTTGAATCAAAAGAAAGTAAAGAAGAACTTGTTTTTGCTGTGAAGATTAAGTTGATAGATAAGCTTTCTGAATTGAAGCCAGGTATGCTTGTAGATGTTCATTTGGATGGTGACGTGAAATGACAGAAGAGTTTGCAGTATTGACAAGGAACTTAACAAAAAAGTTTAAAGGTGTTACTGCTGTAGATAAGATTGATTTAAAAATTCCAAAGGGAAAAATATACGGTCTGTTAGGTCCAAATGGAGCTGGAAAATCTACAACGATAAGAATGCTTTGTGGAGTTATAACGCCATCTAGTGGAGAAGGTAAAGTTTTAGGTTTTGATATATATAAAGAATCTGAAAAAATAAAGCATAATATAGGATATATGTCTCAAAGGTTTAGTTTATATGAAGACCTTACAGTATTAGAGAATTTATCTTTTTATGCAAGTATTTATTCATTACCTAAGAAGGTTAAGAACGAGAGAATGGCAGAGTTAATAAAGATGGCTGGACTTGAAGGTAAAGAAAAAACATTGGCAGCACATCTTTCAGGAGGTTGGAAGCAGAGATTAGCTTTAGGGTGTGCACTAATACACAAGCCAATGCTGTTAATACTGGACGAGCCTACTGCAGGAGTTGATCCGGTTTCAAGAAGAGTATTCTGGGAACTTATTTATAAATTAGCTGAGCAGGGTATAACAATTTTGGTTACAACTCATTATATGGATGAAGCTGAAAGCTGTGATGAAATAGCATTTATATTTAGTGGTAAAATATTAGCTACTGGTACTCCAAAAGAAATTATAAAGAGTAGAAATGTTAAAAATTTAGAAGATGCTTTTATAAGTTATGTAGAAGAAGAAACTGGGCAGAAAGTAAATTCATCCTTTAACGAAATGAGATTTATCCACAGTGGGGAAGTGGGTGAAAGAAAGTGAGCCTAAATAGATTATTATCGATAGTCAAGAAGGAGTTTATACATATAAAAAGAGACAAAGCAAGCCTAGGAATTGCATTAGTTATGCCTGTTATGTTTATGCTTATTTTTGGATATGCGGTAAATACTGAGGTTGATGATATAAGTATGGCAGTATATGATCAAGATAAAACCCAAGAAAGTAGGGAACTTATAGAGAAATTTGCACAGTCAAATTATTTTAAACCTAATATTTATGTAAATAGTATTAAAGATATTGAAAGACTAATTGATTCTGGAGATGTTAAGTCAGCAATAGTCATATCAGCAGGTTTTTCAAAAGAATTAAAAAGAGGTAAAAGTCCTCAAGTACAGTTGATTATTGATGGAACTGATCCTACAGTTGCTAGAACAGCACTTCAAAGCGGTCTATTGATTTCTAAGATTTATTCCATTAAGATACAGCAAAAAAATTCAAAGCTCAGAGGAATGACTGCACAGATTTTAGGTGGAATAGATATGAGAACTAGGGTATGGTACAATCCAAATTTAGAGACTCCAAAATTCACCATTCCAGGACTTATAGGACTTATTATGCAAAACATAACAGTAATGCTGACTGCATTTGCACTTGTAAGAGAAAAGGAAAAAGGAACTATAGAGCAGCTGATTGTAACTCCTGTTAAATCTTGGGAATTAATATTAGGCAAGATGATACCATACATTCTTATTGGTTCATCTGAATTCTTGATAGCACTATTTTTTGGTTCGTATTGGTTTAATGTACCTGTACGAGGTAATTTACTGCTATTGATTGCGTTAGGATTTGGTTTTGTTATATGTGCATTGGCTATTGGAATGCTTGTATCTACTGTTGCTAAAAATCAGCTTCAAGCTATGCAAATGGCTTTTTTGTTTTTATTACCTAGCGTGTTATTATCGGGATTTGTTTTTCCAAGAGAGGCTATGCCTAAGATAATTCAGTTTATTGGCTATTTTATACCGCTTACGTACTTTTTAAAGATTTTAAGAGGTATAATATTAAAGGGAATAGGTATGGATTATTTATGGAGAGAAGTGTCTATTTTATCTGCAATGGGTATTTTGCTTTTACTTGTTGCATCATTTAGATTTAAGAAGAAATTAGATTAAAAAAGGAAGGTTTCAAAACCTTCCTTTATTTACCATAATAACCTTTTAAATATTTTAATGGGTCTAATAGTTTACCGTCTTTATGTATTTCAAAATGAACGTGGGGGCCAGTGCTTCTACCTGTATTGCCTGATAATGCTATTTTTTGTCTTCTGGCAACTCTATCACCTTTTTTAACAAGTAATTTGCTATTGTGTGCATAATATGTTTCATATCCGTTTTCGTGGTCTATTATTACAATTTTCCCATAACCAGATTTCCAGCCTGAATAAGTAACAACACCAGGCATTATTGCATATACTGGTGTTCCAACTGGAACGCCGGCGTCAATACCATCATGATGCCTTCCCCATCTCATACCAAATCTTGAAGTAACTATACCTTTACCCTCAGGTAAGAATGCGACTAATAAATTATCTTCTGGTAATCTTTTAGTACCCTGAACTATTATCTTTACTTCTGGTTCTTCTAATACTTTTTCAGATATTATTTCTTTACTATCAATTTGCCCATTTACAGTTATAATTTTTGCAGTTATTTCTTTTTTTCCTAGTTTACCACTTTTCTTAACTAGGTATATATTTCTATAAATACTTGAGTCTTTTTTTACAACTACTTTATACGGAATGTTTTTTTCGTAAGTTTTAGTATAATCAACTATAACAGTTAAAAAAGGTTTTGGTACAATTAGATTGATTTTATCTCCAATATGTATTAGTTCTGGATTTATACCTGGGTTAGCTTTGACAATATCATTGACTGACATTTTATAGTTTTTTGCTATTGTCCATAGATTATCGCCCTTTTTAACTTCGTATATTTTCTCTTCAGTTGTACCGTTGAGTAGGTATTTAATAGTGTCTTCGTAGCTTAGTATTTTATCTGGACTTATTTTTACAGGAATAATTTTTACATCTTCTATTATTTCGACGCTATTAAGTACAATTTTATCACTGCTTATATCAGGTATGTACATTGATTTGATATCATCTAATATTTTTTTTGCTTCATCTTTAGTGCTAAGATATACTATTTTTTCACCATTTATAGATATACAGTAGCTTTCTACTTCGTATTTTAAGTTATCAATAATTCTTTTTTTGAGCAAGTCTAAAGGTGTTATTTCATTATTATTTATAGCAACTTCAGTGAAAGAGAATTTGTTATTATCAATGTATATTTCAGTATTATCTATCTGTTCAATTTCTTCTTTTATTTTATTAACTAAATTATTTATAATATCCTTATTTTTTACAAATCCAATGTCGATATTATTTATAGAAACTTTGTAAGCAGTAATGTTTTGATTTGCTGAAACAGTTACAGAGTTATTGTTGTTTTTGACTATGACGGTAAATATTAAGATTAGAGATAAAAGTGTTAAAATAGAAGCTATTAGAATATTTCTTTTGTTTGCAAATAACTTAGAAAACATACCATTATTCCACTCCCCCATATAATATGCTACCAATTATATTTTATCAGAAAATTTTGGTAAGTTAAAGGACAAGTCGATAGTAAGTTTAAATACTATTTACACTTAGAAATATAAATGATAGACTAATGAAAAATAGTTAGTTAATTGCAAATTAGGGTAAATCAATAATAGAACAAAATCTTCGATTCAAACAAATTAAGGAAGATTTTGTTGAAATCCATTACGGAAATTATATTTTAAATCAGTGAAAATTAACAAGGCATATAATTTCCTATGGATTATAAAGTCTTAATTATTGACTATGAGGGGATTGATAGAGTGTACATTTTGGAAGATACCATTTTACCTACCCATGAAAAGATTAAAGCAATAAGAAAGTTTTTGAAGATCAATCAAAAAGAGTTGGCAGGAGATGGTATTGACAGAAGTTTGATTAGTTATATAGAGAATGGTAAGGTTAAACTGAGTAATGAAACTGCTAAAGTTCTAGCTAACAATTTAAGAAAGATATTACAAAGAAAAAACTTAGACTATCAAGTTGATGCAGATTATCTTTTAGCTGATGAAAAAAAGCAGGTTTCTTACAAGTTAAACACGATTATAGAGATTTTAAAAACTAAAATAAAAAATTCATCAAGTGAGTTTTTAAAAGAACTTTATATAGCTGAAGAGTTATTAAGAAAATGGGATATTCCTTCGAAAAAAGCAGCTATTTATGATTTAGCTGGGGATTATTTTTTTACTAAGTTAAATTATCATAAAAGCAAATTCTATTATATGAAGGCTATAGGCAATTATTTTAGATTAAATGATTTTAGAAAATTGGCTAACGTTTGCACAAAGGTAGGGAGATGTTTATTAAAAAGAGGAGATTATGAAGGGGTTATTAGTTTGAATGAGTATGCTTTATCTATTATGGAAGATTTTAAAGTATTAGATAAGAGCCTCAGAAAACGTATTTTATTTAACAATTCATTAGCTTTATATAAAATAAAATCGTATGAAGAAAGTTTAAATTGTTTGGATAAGCTTGTATCAGAATTTAAAATTTCACAAAATTCCAACTATATGGATGTTCTGCTGCTAAAAGGGAATATTTATATTGAAATTGGAAGATTTGAAGAAGGTCTTAAAATATATAAGCAGCTATTAGATTTATCTAAGAAAAATGATAATTTGGAGAAAATGGCTTCAGCTTATAATAATATGGGTGAAGTATATTATAAATTAAAAGATATTGATAAATCAATTGAGTTTTTAGAGAAAAGTTTAAGGATAAGAAAAGAAATAAATAGTATATATTTAATTTCTACTATTAAATCATTTATTGATAAATTATTTGAAGTTGGCAAGTATAGTAAAGCAAAAAAGTATTTATTGGAATTATCAGATATTGCAAAGAATAAAGGGGATATGTCTTTATTAATAGAAACATACTGTAAGCTGATAGATATTTTTATCGTGAGTTCAGTAAGTATAGAGGATAAAAGTATAATAGATGAGATGGTAAAATTTATCAATAAAAATGATGAAGTAAAGGGAATAGAGGTATTAATTGTTAAATTATGCAAATATCTTGTGGATAAAGATATATATAAGATAAGGGATTTATTTAGTAAATCTTGACAGTGTTAGGTTAATACGAGGTGAAGGGGGGATTTTAATGAAAATAAAAAGGCTACTTATTTTACTTATAGTCATATTAACATTGATTATTAATATTGGAACTAGTATAGGCTATTGTGATTTAGATGATCCTGAACCATGGTCTGTAGAAACAGGAACTCTCCAGAATTGATTTTGGAGGGTTTTTTAGATGGAGTAAAATACAACAGTTTAGTCTAATATTAGAAATAATTGCAAAAAAGTTGTATATATTTTCAGAAAGTAATAAAATATTTATAAACGGTTTAAAATGGAATTAGTAATAAAATGAAAAACTAAAAGGTTAGGAGAAGTCTATGAAAAGGCAAATCTTAAACTATCTTTTGGTAGCGATTTTAATAGTAATTACAATATCTTTAATATTGGGAGAAAATAGGATAACGGAAATACCTTTATTATTATTAAAAATAAATAAAATATATCTCTTAATAGGTATGTTATGTATGGTCTTTTATTGGGTAATTGATGGATTGATAATATATTATTTAACAAAAATGATTAATTCGAAATCAAGTTTATTAAAATCAATAAAATTTACTATGATTGGGCAGTACTATAATAATATTACACCATTTTCAAGTGGTGGTCAGCCTGCACAGATTTATGTAATGGCTAATGAATCTATACCTATTGGAATATCAACATCTATTTTATTAGTCAAATTTATTATATTTCAAATTGTTGTAACATTATTTTCTGTATTTATGTTTATCATTAAGTTAAGTTTTATTTATAAGAATTTAAAAATGATATTACCTTTTTTTGCAATAGGTATTGTTATAAGGCTTTTTGGAACAATAGCTTTGATAACTTTATTTTTTAATCAAAATACTACTAAGAAGTTGATAAATATTGTTCTATATTTACTACATAAAGTTAAAATCATAAAAAATTTAGAAAAAATTGTACTTAGTTTTGAAGAACACTTAAATGAATATATGATAGGTATTGATAAGATTAAGGAAAATAAAAGAATTTCACTAGAAATATCATTTCTTACACTTGTTCAAATAACCGTATATTTTAGTATAACTTACTTTATATATCTGTCTATGGGATTTAATAAAGCTTCACTTTTGGATATTATTTCAATACAGTCGCTATTAGATGTTGCAGTTTCATATATGCCTACTCCTGGTAGAGTAGGAACTTCTGAAGGTGGATTTTATTTGTTTTTTAAAGGATTCTTTGGAGCAGCTATGCTGCCTTATGCTATATTCTTATGGAGGATGATAACATATTATTTGAATGTAGCAATAAGTGGAATAATTACTTTAGTGGATTTTTTAAAGAGAAAAAACAATAGAGCTTTTTCTGATTAAAGCTGAAAGGGTTACCTTTCAGCTTTTACTATTTTAATTTTCAATTTTAAATTTTCTCTTGCGTTCACTGTAGATTAAAGTATTGACTACATAGTTAATAAATGGTAAAATAGTTATGAATTGACCAGGTGGTCAAAGGAGTGATAGGGGTGAGAGAATGCATAATGAAATAATTATGAAAGTAAGAAATTTGAGTAAGTTTTATCAAATGGGTGAAGTTCAAGTAAAAGCCCTGCAGGATGTATCTTTTGATATTTATGAGGGAGAATTTGTAGTAATTTTAGGTCCGAGTGGTTCAGGTAAGAGTACTTTATTAAACATACTAGGTGGGATGGATAAGCCGACAAAAGGTAAAGTTTTCTTAAGAGATGAAGAAATTACTAGCTATAATGAAAAACAGTTAACTGAGTACAGAAGAGAAAAAATAGGCTTTGTATTCCAATTTTATAATTTAATGTCTAATTTAACTGCTAAAGAGAATGTTGAACTAGCTACAGAAATCTGCAGTAGACCTTTAGATATTGATCAAATATTAGAAGATGTAGGTCTTGGAGATAGAAAAAATCATTTCCCATCTCAAATGAGTGGAGGAGAACAGCAAAGAGTTGCAATTGCAAGAGCAGTTGCTAAAAATCCATTAATTTTATTATGTGATGAACCAACAGGAGCATTAGATTTTAAAACAGGAATATCAATTCTTTCACTATTAAACAAAGTTAATAAAATTTATAAAAAAACAGTTGTAGTTATAACGCACAACTCACCGATTGCCAACATGGCAGATAGAGTAATAAAGATGAGAAGTGGAAGAATTTTAGAAAATAGAGTTAATCCTAATCCAGTTGAGCCTGAAAGGATTGAATGGTAATGAAAAAACTTAATTTAAAGCTTTTAAGAAGTATTAAAAATTCAAAAGGGCAGTTTATTGCTGTAACTTTAGTTATTATTGTTGGGCTTACAGTATATACAGCTCTAAGCATGGCAGCAGTAAATTTAGAAAGTACCATAAATTATTATTATGACATAACTAATTTTGCAGATCTATATGTACAAGTAGTTAAAGCACCAGAAAAAGCTATTGACAATCTAAAGAAGATGAAGGACATTGAATTTGTCGAAGGTAGAATAGTTTTTGATGTACCTATAAAAGTAAGAGATAAAGATGAAAGAGTTAAGGTAAGAATAATTTCTAAACCAGATGAAATTAATGGTATTAATTCACTTTATATGATGAGAGGAGAAAATATTGATAACAAATATAAAGATTGCTTAGTGATAAAACAATTTGCAGATGCCAGAAAAATGAAAATAGGAGATATCCTAAAGCCACAAATATCAGGCAAAACTTACAATTTATCTATAAAGGGTGTAGTAAGTAGTCCAGAATACATTTATCTAATGGAAAATGAGCAGAGCTTTTTACCTTCACCAAAAAAATTCGGAGTGATGTATGTAACTAAAGAATTTGCACAAGATAGTTTTGGTTTTAGAGGGAATTATAACGAAATAATAATAAAAGCAAAAAAGGGAGTAAATTTAAACAATTTAAAGAAAAAAATAGAGAATGAACTAGATAAATATGGAGTGAAAAGAATTATAACAAAAGATGAACAATTAAGTAATTGGGCTGTTTCTGAAGAAATTAAAGGTTTAAGGCAATCCTCAAGTACAATTCCTTTAATATTTTTAGGAGTAGCTGCAATAATTATGGCTGTAATGCTGTCAAGAATGGTGAGAGCAGAAAGGACATCAATAGGAGTGTTGAAGGCACTTGGATATACAAATATTCAGTTAATATTACACTATACAAAATATTCATTACTAGTAGGTTTTATCGGTGCTATATTTGGTGTTATTTTAGGAACTATACTTTCAGGGTATATGGCAAAGATGTATATTAAATTTTTTAATATACCAATGCTTAAGATGAATTTTTATTACAAATATATGGTATCAGCTGTTGTTCTTTCGATGATTTTTTGTATTATAGCAGGATTATGGGGAGGAAAAAAAGTTTTAAAAATTCTTCCAGCAGAATCTATGAGACCAGAGCCACCGAAATCTGGAGGTAGAATTTTCATTGATAGAGTAAGTGTACTATGGAGTAGGTTGACATTTACATGGAAAATGGTATTAAGAAATATATTTAGAAATAAAAAAAGATTTATTTTTATAACTCTAGGGATAGCTCTAACATATAGTGTGACTTTTCTACCTTTGAGTGCTAGAGATGCTTTTGTATCAATGTTTAGTACTCATTATGGTGAATTCCAGAGAATGGAGTATAATATAAGTTTTAGTAAGCCATTAAATAAAAAGGTCATAAAAGATATAAAAAACATTATAAATGTAGATCATATTGAGCCTAAAATAGAATATCCGTTTGAAATTGAATATGGGCATAAAAGTAAAGTTGTAAACATAATTGGTCTTCAAAAAGATACTAGATTTTATAAATTTACTAACATTGATGGTGATGTTATATCTTTAAAAGATAGAGGTATTTTCCTGACCGAAGGGTTAGCTAAGTATTTAGGAGTAGAAGTTGGTGATAATGTAAAAATAAAGAATTTTATTCCAGACAAAGAAGATGTATATTTGCGTGTTTCAGGCATAATAAAACAATCACTTGGTATAAATGGATACATGAATATAGATGAAATGGAAGAAAAATTGGTAGATAATAATGTGATAACAGGTGTGTATTTAAATTCTGATGATAATGTAAAGAGTAAGCTAGAGAATATGAGTAATATTACATCTATTCAATCTTTACAAGATATGAAAGATGTTTTTAAGCAGTTTTTAGATTTAACTATGTATTCAGTTAGTTTAATGACACTTTTTGGTGGAGTTTTAGGTTTTGCTATAGTATATAATTCAACGGTAATGAGTATTAATGAAAGAAGATTAGAGTTTTCATCACTTAGAGTAATGGGATTTTCTAAAAGAGATATTTATAATATGCTTTCCCGAGAAAATAGGGTTATGACGATTTTGGGGATAATAATCGGATTGCCAATTGGTCAGTATATGATAAGGATGTTAGAAGAAGTATATAGTACAGAAATGTATACTATGGATGTTCAAACTTCATTATTGACGTATATAGGAGCTATTTTATTGACAATGCTATTTGTTACATTAGCTCAATTATTTACTCTAAGGAAAATTAATAGATTAGATTTTATTGAAGCACTGAAAAATAGAATTTCATAGAGGGGGTCCTAAAATGAAGAAAAAGGGTTTAATAATAGGTGTAATAATTATATTAGTTATTTCTGCTTTTGTTATTGCTAACTCTATAGGAAAGGCTAAAGAAGCAGAAGTATATAAGGTAAGTAAAGGTGATATTGTTGAATATATTGATGAAACAGCACAAGTTAAGTCTGAGAGTGATAGAATGATATATTCAAAAATAATGGGTGATGTTGATGAAATTAAGGTCGAAGTAGGAGATAGAGTTAAAAAAGGTGATATATTAGTAATAATTAACACAGATAATATAGAACTTGAAATTAAAAGTTTAAAAGCTAGATTAGAAGCTTTAAAAGCAACATATAAGGAGGCAGTAAAGGAACCAGACAAGGAACTAATAAATCAAGCTGAAGCTAGAGTGCGTTCAGCAAAAATTTTACTAGATGAGGCTATGAGAAATTATGAGAATAGCAAAAAGTTATACGAAAGTGGTGCTATAAGCTTTGACCAATATAAAACTGCTCTTGATAATTTGAATTTACAGAAAGAATCATTACAAATAGCTGAAAATGAACTGGAGCAAATAAAAAAAGGAGTGTCTTCCAATATTAAAGAACAATATTTAGCTCAAATTAGAGAGTTAGAATATCAAATAGATAAATTATATAGAACAAGAGATGATTATTTTATTAAATCACCAGTTGATGGAATGATATTAGATTTGAATATTAAAGAAGGGGATTATTTGCAAATAGGGACTCCTGTACTGGAGATAGGAGATAATGAGGATATTTATCTACAGGCTGATGTATTAGTAGATGAAATAGATAAAATAAATAAAGATACTCAGGTTATTGTTTATAGTGATGAGCTTAACATAAATGGATCTGGGAAAGTAAAAAAGATATATCCAAAGGCATTTAGCAAAATATCTGATTTAGGTATAGAACAAAAAAGAGTAAAGGTTGATATAGATTTATTGACAAAAATACCAACTTTAAAAGTTGGATATGAGGTAGATGTAAAATTTGTTGCAGATAAAAGACAAAATGTAATAGTTGTTCCAGAAAGTGCAGTTTTTGACTTTGAGGGAGAAGATTATGTTTATGTAGTTGAAGAGGATACAGCGAAACTAAGGAAGGTTAATTTAGGTCTTAAGAATGATGATGTTGTAGAAGTTATTTCTGGTTTAAAAGAAGGTGACTTAGTAATACTATCGCCAGACAAGGAGATTAAAGAAGGGACGAAGATAAAGCAAATTAGGAAGGAGTAATAACTTGTCAAGTAAATTTGAAAGATTACCTAAAGAGAAGAAAGAAAAAATAATTAATATTTGCATTGAGGAATTTGCAAAAAATGGATATGAAAAGGCATCAACAAATAAAATAGTTGAAAGAGCTGGCATATCAAAAGGTATTTTATTTCACTATTTTGGAAGCAAGAAAAAATTATTTCTTTATGTATTTGATTATGTTCTAAATGATGTAGAAAAAAAGTTTGATGAGTATATTAAGGAAGAGAATTCAGGAGATGTTTTTGACAGGGTGCTAAAATGGAGTTTGATGGAGATTAAGTTTGCTAGCGAATATCCAGTAGTATATAATTTTTTAGTGAAGGTTTTTATTTCACCTCCTGAAGAGTTAGAAGAAGAAATTAAAGTAAGATATTATCAAAAATATAATAAGTACTTGAAAATTCTTATGGAGAATATTGATACTCGAAAATTTAGAAATGATATTGATATAAATAAAGCTATTGAAATTTTACTCTTTACCTTGGAGGGTATTATAAAAAGATTTACTGTAATGTATAAGGGTAGAGAGGATGAAGTTATAAAAGATATAAATAAGATGATGATTGAATTTGAAGAATATATAACTATTTTGAAATTGGGTTTTTATAATCCATAGGAAATTATAATTTGATAATCCCTAAGCAGTAATTTTGCTTAGGGATTTGTATATTTTTTGACGAAATGATTATATAAGGATAGATTAAAAAAAATAAAGAAAAGTATAGTTCTGTTTTACTAACTTTATTTATTTATAAATCTAAGTTTAAAGTCTGATTGAAAAAAAGTAGTTATTATTTTAAAATGGTATATGTATATATACTATATATATGTATTAATTAAGGATACACCACAATATAAAGGGGTTGATTACTTGGTAGCTCGAGTTCAGAAACGGAACGGAAACATTGTTGATTTTGACATTCAAAAAATTGAGAATGCAATTTTTGCTGCTGCAAAAGCTGTAGGGGGAGATGATAGGGAAGAGGCAAGAAGATTAGCTGAGATGACAGCTAACATATTGGAAGAAGCTTTTGGTGCTGGGATACCTACTGTTGAGGACATACAAGATATTGTTGAGAAAGTGCTTATAGAAGAAGGGCATGCTAAAACAGCTAAGGCGTACATATTATACAGAAAAAAACATGAAGAATTAAGAGATGTTAAAAATCTTTTCATGGATGCGGAAAAGATGATTGAAGAATATGTATCTTTAGAAGACTGGAGAATTAATGAAAATGCAAATATGGGATTCAGTTTACAGGGGCTAAATAATCATATTGTTGAATCTATAACTAAGAAGTATTGGCTTAATAAAATTTATAGAAAAGAATTAAGAGATGCTCATATTAACGGAGATTTACATATACATGATTTAGGTTTATTGGCTCCATATTGCTGTGGTTGGGATCTTGAAGCACTATTGATTCATGGGTTTAAAGGTGCATCTGGAAAGATTGAGTCTAAGCCTGCGAAACATTTCCAATCATTTTTAGGACAGATTGTGAACTGGCTGTATACTTTACAGGGGGAGGCTGCTGGGGCACAAGCTGTGAGCTCGCTTGATACTTACGCTGCACCATTTATCTACTATGATGGATTAACTTATGAACAGGTTAAAAAAATAGTACAGAGTTTCGTTTTCAACTTAAATATACCAACTAGAGTAGGTTTTCAGACGCCATTTACTAATATAACTTTAGATATTACACCTCATCCTATGCTTAAAAATATGCCTGTTATAATTGGTGGTAAACGCATGGAAAAAACTTATGGAGAATTTCAAAAGGAAATGGATATGTTTAATAAGGCGCTTTGCGAAGTTATGATGGAAGGAGACGGTGCTGGAAGAAGTTTCAGCTTCCCGATACCTACAATAAATATAACAAAGGATTTTCCATGGGACTCTGAGGTTGTAAACTTAATTATGGAGATGACTAGAAAGTTTGGTACTCCTTATTTTGCTAATTTTATAAATAGTGAAATGTCGCCTGAAGATGTTAGAAGTATGTGTTGTAGACTTAGATTAGATAACCGTGAATTAAGAAGAAGAGGTGGAGGGCTGTTTGGAGCTAATCCTTTGACAGGTTCTATAAATGTAGTAACATTAAATATGGCTAGAATAGGTTACTTATCAAATAACAAGGAAGAATTCAAAACAAGAGTTAGAGAGCTTATGGAATTAGCCAAAGAGATATGCGAAACAAAGAGAAAAGTATTAGAAGGGTATATGGAAGCTGGATTGTATCCATATTCTAAATTCTATTTACAGAGTATTAAGGATGCAGAAGGGGAGTATTTTAAAAATCACTTTAGTACAATAGGGCTTAATGGAATGAATGAAGCTTGTGTAAACTTATTGGGTAAAGATATAACTACTGAAGAGGGAAATGAATTTGCAATTGAAATAATGGAATTTATGAATAAAGTAATTCAAATTTTCCAGGAAGAAACGGGAAGCTTATGGAATTTAGAAGCTTCGCCTGCTGAAAGTGCATCATATAGATTTGCAAGAATGGATAAAAAGCTTTATCCAAAGATATTTACTCAAGGAGATAAAGAGCCGTATTATACAAATTCAACTCAACTTCCTGTAGGTCATACAAAAGATATTTTTGAAGCTGTTGAATTACAAGATAAATTACAGAGTTTATATACTGGAGGAACAGTTTTTCATGGCTTTATAGGAGAAGAAATTGAGAGTGTTGAGGTAGTTAAGACTTTAATAAAGAAAGTGTTTGAAAATAGCAAAATTCCTTATTTTACAATAACACCGACATATAGTATTTGTCCTGAACATGGTTATATAAGTGGAGAACATTTTAACTGTCCAGAATGTGGAAAAGAAGCTGAGGTATGGACTAGGGTTGTTGGTTTTCACCGTCCAGTCCAGTCATGGAATAAGGGTAAAAAAGAGGAATATAAAGATAGATTAGAATTTGATGCGAATTATAGTATACTAAACGATAGGGTTAAAGATGATAATTCTTTAATTGCGATTGGTGGATAATGTGAAAAGTTTTATGAAAGTTTATGCTTTTCGTTTTAAATTTGGCGAATAGCGAATGACGAACGACCAATGACGATAATTATAGAGGGTGCTATTATGAATTTTAAAGGATTACAAAAATCTTCTTTTATTGATTACCCTGATAAAATTTGTACTGTATTATTTACAGGAGGATGCAATTTTAGATGTCCATTTTGCCATAATTCTTCGCTTGTTAAAAACGAAGGAGAATTTATTTTAGAAAGAGATATATTAGAGTTTTTAAAAAATAGAAAGAAAATGGTAGATGCTGTGTGTATATCTGGTGGAGAACCGACTTTACAGAAAGGATTAGTAAGTTTCATAAAAAAAGTAAAGGATATAGGATATCTCGTAAAACTTGATACAAATGGAACTAATCCTAATGTAATTGAAAAGCTTTTAGATTTAAGATTAATAGATTATATAGCGATGGATGTTAAAGCTCCCTTATCTAAATATAGTAGTGTGGCTGGTGTGATGGTAGATATAAATTCAATACAGGAAAGCATTAGATTGCTTAAAAATAGCAACATTGATTATGAGTTTAGGACTACTGTATGTAAAGAATTATTAGCTCAAGATGATATTTTAGAGATTTCAAAAAATATCAGTGGGGCTAGAAGATATATTATCCAGAATTTTAAAGATAGAGAAACAGTATTAGCTGGACAAGGAAGATTTACATCTTATTCAAGGCAAGAGTTATTGGAAATAGAAAAAAAGATACAAGGTTTATTTGATGAAGTAAAAATAAGATTTTAAAAAAAGAATGGCTTTGTGCCATTCTTTTTTTAAAACTTAAATTTTCTTACTTCTTCTTCAAGGTTAAGAGAAAGTTCAGCTAATTCTTGTGCTGCAGCAGATATTTGTTGAACTGAAGCTGATTGCTCTTGAGTTGAAGCTGCTACTTCTTCAGCACTTGCAGCTGATTCTTCTGAAACAGCTGATATACTTTGAATTTCATCTACCATATTATTAGTTTCATCTTTAACCTTTTCAATAGCTTCAGCAATATCATTAACCTGATTTAATATTCTATTTATAGAATCAGAAATTTGATAAAATGCATCAGTTGTATTTTGGCTAAGACTTTCTTGTTCTTTAAAAATTTCTAATGTATCTCTTGTAACTGATACAACATTTTTTATGTCATTGATCATATCTGTTAATATACTGTTTATTTGTTCAACAGAATCTTGAGATTGTTCTGCTAATTTTCTTATTTCATCGGCAACGACGCTGAATCCACGTCCTGCTTCGCCTGCTCTGGCTGCTTCTATAGAAGCATTTAAAGCTAGTAAATTTGTCTGTTCTGAAATAGAGCTTATAAGATTTGTTATCTGACTAATTTTCTCAGATTTTTTATTTAGGTTTTCTATTGAATTAGAAACATTTCTAATTGATTCAGCACTTTGTTTAAGTTTGCTATTTTGATTATTAATTATTTCAATTCCACGGTCAGCTAATAATTTGGATTCATTTGATAGTTTAGCAGATTCTATTGATTTATCAGAAATAGTTTCAATAGATTTTACTATTTCATTAACAGAATTAGATGTATTTTCAATGCTAGTAGCTTGTTCGCTGCTACCAGAAGCAAGTTCATCAATTGCTACAGCTATCTGATCTGATATTTCACTGACTTGAGATGAAGATTCTGAAAGATCTAACGCTGCTTTATTAACTTTTTCAGAAGCTATATTGATGTTATTTAATAAATTTTTAAGGTTATTATTCATTTCTTTAAAAGCAAAAGCTAGTTTCCCTATTTCATCTTTGCTTTTTATATCTATATTTTGAGTTAAATCTCCTTCAGATAATCTGTTAGCAAAAAAGACTAATTTTGCTATTGGTTTTGTTATACTCAATGAAAATACGTATCCAATTGCTGATGCAGCTAAAATAATTATAATTGTTGTTATAAATGTAAATAATCTGACATTATTAAGTGGTGCAAAAGCTTCTTTATAAGGTTGCTGAACTATTACTCCTCCATTAAGAATAGGTACAGGTCTATATGAACCATAGTATTTTATACCATCAATTTTATATGTTGTAGTTCCGATTTTATTTTTAAGAACTTCTTTTACAGGAGCTATATCAGAATATGATTTCCTTTCTTCAACTATATTTTTATTTGGATGAGCAAGTATTTTACCTTCAGAATCTACAACAAAACCGAAACCTGTTTTACCAATAGTTATTTCTTTTCTAAACTTTTCAATAGAACTTAAATCTACAAAAGCACCTAAAATAGCTGTTATATTGTTGTTACTATCAAAAATAGGGGTTGCTATTACAATAGAAGGTTTACCAGTGATGCTTGAAATCAAAACATTACTTATTACTGTTTTCTTTTTTTCTTTTACATCTTTTATGTACTGACGTTTAGATAAATCTGAATAGATAGTTTTACCATCGGACCTTGCTATTTGATAACCTTTTAAATTGGTTACAAATAGTAAAGAAAGGTCTTTTTGCTTAGCTTGAATGGATTTTAATATTTTAGTTTGTGAGTCTCTGTCTAAAGAAGTAATACCCTCAAGGTTAGAAATTGATTCTAATAATTTAATTTTTTCGTATAGAAATGTTTCAATTTGATTTGATAAAATTTTAGATAGATTACTACTAGTATCTTCTAACTCATGTAAAATAACATCTTTCTGATTAAAATAAGAAATTAATCCAGATGCTGCTGAAGATAAAAATACTAGTGTGATAATTACAAGAATAAGTTTTGTTTTTAGCTTTAGATTTTTCAATTTAATCCTCCTAACATATCAAATGTTACACAATATCAAAAATATTCGACAAAATATTAGTAAATCCTTCAAGTGGTTTGAAAAAGATTAATTTACTTTTTTATGGGTAATATGTATATTAATATAGAAAGTTTTTCTATTATAGATGAGGGGAGTTTAGTATGGAGGAAATAAAAAAAATAATTGATAAACAGAGAGAATATTTTAGAAAAGGTATTACTTTAGATATAGATTTTAGAATTAATATGTTAAAAGTATTGAGAAGAGCAATAATAGAAAATGAAAGGCTGATTTTAAAGGCTTTAAAAGAGGATTTGAAAAAGTCCGATTTTGAGGGGTACGAAACAGAGATAGGAATTGTATTAGATGAAATGAGATATGTTATAAAAAATTTAAGATCTTGGGCTAAACCTAAAAAGGTAAAAACTCCAATAACTCAATTTATATCAAATAGTTACATTTATTCAGAACCTTATGGCGTAACTTTGATTATTGCTCCTTGGAACTATCCGTTTCAACTAGTGATGGCTCCACTTATAGGTTCTATTTCTGCTGGAAACTGTTCTATTATAAAACCTTCTGAGTATGCTCCTTATACTTCTAAAATAATTTCTAAAATTATTTCGGAAAACTTTGAAGAAGAATTTATAGCTGTAGTTGAAGGGGGAATTGAGGTAAATAAGGCTCTTCTTAAAGAAAAGTTTGATTATATTTTCTTTACAGGTAGTGTTAATGTAGGCAAAATTGTAATGGAAGCTGCTTCAAAGTATTTAACACCTGTTACACTAGAACTAGGTGGAAAAAGTCCATGTATAGTAGATGAAGATGCAGATATTGATTTAGCTGCAAAAAGAATTGTATGGGGGAAGTTTTTAAATGCTGGACAGACTTGTGTAGCTCCTGATTATCTATATCTTCACAAGAATATAAAAAACCATTTTATAAAGAGTGCTGTTAAGTTTATAAAAGGATTTTTTGGAGAAAATCCTTTAAAAAGTGAAGATTATACAAGAATCATTAATATAAAGCACTTTAATAGATTAAAAAATCTATTGAAAGATGGAGATATATTATATGGTGGAGATTTTGACGAAGAAAAACTATATATTGCACCGACAATAATAGATAATGTAACTTGGGAAGATTCTGTAATGCAGGAAGAGATATTTGGACCTATTTTACCTCTATTGGTGTTTGAAGAATTAGATGAAGTAATAGAAACTGTTAATATACATCCTAAGCCTTTAGCTTTATATTATTTTTCAAATGATAAAGAAAAGCAGGAACGTGTAATAAAAGAGATTTCTTTTGGTGGAGGGTGTATAAATGATACTATAGTGCACCTTGCTACACCTTATCTTCCTTTTGGTGGTGTTGGTAATAGTGGCATGGGTAGCTATCACGGTAAAGCGAGTTTTGATACTTTTTCACATAAAAAAAGTGTTTTAAAAAAATCTAATTTGATAGATATTCCTCTTAGATATCCACCATATAAAGGTAAGATTAACTTATTAAGAAAGATATTAAAGTAATTAAAAGCAACCAAATTTTGGTTGCTTTTATGCTTAATAATTTGTTTAAATCGAAGATTTTGTTATTTTTTATATCTAAATGGATGAACAGTAGAAATTTCGTAGTTAAAGTTAAATAGTTCTGGATAGTTCATATAAAAGTCACCGTTTATAGTGGAAGAAGTATGAGTATAAGGCATTGTATTTTCTCCACTAGTAATATTAGTATATCCTTCTGGTGTTATATCAGTGTATAATGCCCCCATTTGTTCTTTTACTTCAGCTATATTTTTCAATTCAACAGGTTCAGGGGCTTGTAAGTTGTTATTTTTTGTTTTTTTCATACTTCACACCTCAACTTTTAAAATTAAGAACAAAATTTTTGATAAAATAAATTAAAGAAGATTTTGATGAAATCCATTACGGAAATTATATTTTAATTATCTACAATTTAATAATGTATATAATTTCCTATGGATTATAAGAATTTAATAAGGTCAGGATTATTCCTGACCTTTATTTTTTTGAATAACTTATAACTTTTAACTAAATCTTTATATTTATTCTTTGCACAATAGAAAAAAAATATACTGAATATTTACAGCAAATTAGAAATAAATTAGATTTATTATCTATTGTTTCCATTTCATGAATTTATTTTCAATAAACGCAACTCCTTGATACATTACAGCAGCGAGTATTGCTAAAATGAATACATTTATCATTACTAAATCTAATTTAAATACTTGAAAACCATATACAATTAAATAGCCGATACCTGCTTTTGATACTAAGAATTCTCCAACAATAACTCCGACCCAAGATAGACCAATGTTAATCTTTAAAGAACTAATCATTGTAGGTACACTTGCAGGTATTATGACTTTTTTTAATATTTGAAATTTAGTTGCGCCAAAGGTTTTTAACATTCTTATTTTATCTTCGTCTACTTCTTTAAAGCCGTTATACACATTCATGATAGTTATGATAATAGATACAGCAATTGCAGTTGCTATAATACCAGTATATCCAGCACCAACCCAAAGTATTAAAATTGGTGCTAATGCGGTTTTAGGTAAACTATTTAATACTACAAGATACGGGTCTAATACTTTTGAAATAAAATCTGACCACCATAGAAGTATAGCTACTAGAATACCTAGTATAGTTCCGATAGTAAAACCAAATACATTTTCCATAACAGAAATTCCTATATGCTCAAATAGAGAACCGTTTTTCAAGAGCTTTATAAACAAGTTCCAGATTTCAGATGGATAACTTGTAAGGAATGTATCTATCCATCCTAGTCTGGCTGAAATCTCCCATAAAACCATGCAAACAATGATTATTGCAATTTGAGTAATTTTAATAGTCATTTTTCTCTTTTTAAGTTTTTTGATATATTCTTCATGCTCTTTAGACATGAATATCCAGCTCCTTCCATATTTTATTGAAGTAGTACCTAAATTCAGGAGCTTCTCTACTTCGCATAGGTGTTCTAATACCATCTGGGCAGGTTAATTCAATATTAACTATATCTTTAATTGTTGCTGGTCTTTTAGATAATACTACAACTCTGTCTGCTATAGATATAGCTTCTGCTATATCATGCGTAACCATTATTGCAGTTTTTTCTTCTTTTTTCAGTATAGTTCCTATTTCATCTGCAATAGCAAGTCTAGTTTGATAATCGAGAGCAGAGAAAGGTTCATCTAAAAGGAGAATATCAGGTTTTACAGCCAATGTCCTAATTAAAGCAGCTCTTTGTCTCATGCCACCTGAAAGCTGGCTTGGGTAATGGTGTTTAAAATCTCCTAGTCCATATGTATCAAGGAGCTTTTCTACATATTTTTTTGTTTCTTTGTTTACTTTTTTCTGTATTTCTAATCCAATTAAAGCATTACCTAAAATGGTTCTCCATTCAAACAAATGGTCTCTTTGAAACATATAGCTTATTTCTTTATTTGTCTTTTTCAACTTTTTTACCATTAATAACTTAGAAAGTTCTAAAAGGAGGTAAATTTTGATAGATAGAAGATTGTGGATTTTAAGAATTGCACTAGTTATTTTGTTAATTATAATGACTCTTTTTTATTTATATATTCAACCAATTCATATTAATAAGCGATTTCAAGCAATAAGGTATTCAACTATTAATAAAGAATTTTTAAATATTAATTTAGATGAAATAAATGAATATACACATGTAAAGGCAAATATCAATTGGAATTTTTATACTATAATTGATGGATTAAAATTTCATAAATATTTTCAAGGTAAAATATCAATTTATGAAGGTAGATCTGAAAACATCATATATGTGTATAAAGCATACTTAGGAAATGACAATGTATATAAGGGAGAAATTTTTTTAAAAGGTCAAGGCTCAACTAAATCAGGTTTAATATTTATTGATGCTAGCGGAAATGAAATTAAAAAAATTCTTGTATTTTATCATATAGGTCCTACTACTTATGAACTTATTTCAATACCATCGGAAACTATAAACCAAGCCTTTGAAGTATATAAATTTTTCTATTAATTATAATATTTCGTATTATACAGAATAGTTTAAATATACTATATAAGACCTAAAAAAAGGAAACGATAGAACCATCCCATTGTTTCTATGAAAAACAACTAAATAAATCAAAACATTTAAAAGTTTTTTTAAGAAGTGATAACCTCTTTGGAGGTGTAGAGATGAGGGGAATAAAGATAGTTTTCATATTTGTATTTATAATCAGTCTTAACATCAGGGTACACAGAGATTATTCCAATTGGCGAAGGAGTAAAAGCTTTTATAGGCTGGGATTACAAAGGAAATAGTTTTTATGGAACAGACTACTTAATGACCAAGGAATGATGTTATGAAAGGAGTTTAAAATATATGAATAAAATTGAGTATTAGAACAAAATCTTCGAATAAATTAAATAAATTATAAATTAAGGTAGATTTTGTTGAAATCCATTACGGAAATTATATTGAATTTATCTATAATTCAATGAAGTTTATAATTTCCTATGGATTATAAAATAATAACTATTATTGGCGTAGGTATTACAGTCAGTTCTATGATTAATGTCTTAAAATTCCCACAAATACTTACTTTTGCAATAGGTATAGGTTTAATAGCAGGAGGGTTGTTGGCATATAAAGGTAATAGATAAAACTTATTATGGGAACTATTACTTTATTTTCTGTGAAATGATGTATAAAAATAAAAGGTTTTAAAAGATCTAAATAATTGTATAATTTATATGTGCAAATATATATAGAAGGGAAGGGAGCTTATGCCACATATAAGAGTGAGAGGAATGGAATTAGATCAGTTAAAAAAGGTGAGCAAGGAGATGATAGATGATCTACAAAATATTATAGAGTGTCCTAGGGATTATTTCACATTGGAATATATACATAGTACATTTATTTTTGATGGAGAAGTTTCAAAAGGATATCCTTTTATTGAAGTATTATGGTTCGATAGAGGACAAGAAGTACAGGATAGAGCAGCAAGTGCAATAACTGATAGAGTGAAGAAATTTGGTTATGAAGATGTATGTGTAATATTTACTGATTTACCAAAGCACAAATACTATGAAAACGGACAACATTTTTAAAAACTAATGAAAAACATATGCAACAAAAAGTCGTCAATCTCTAATAATACAAAAACCCTTAGTGATTGACGACTCTTTGTTTTTTGGAATCAGAATAGCTATAGCATAGTATTTTCAATGGTTTAAAGTATATTTATAAGCAAGGAATATATAGATAAAAACAAAACCTGAAATAAAGTACGATAATAATAGAGACTTTTAGACAAAGGAAAATTGAAATTAGTAAAGAAATGTTAATTATAGAATTTGTAGTTTGATAAAGGGATTTGTAAATTCTGAATTAACATATTTAAGGGGGATTTGTGTTGAAAAAAATAGTTTTTTTCTTATTTTTATTATGATTAGTTCATTGGTTTTAAATATATATTATTACATGCAAATAAAAGAATTACGTTCAATTACTTATAACATGTTTACGAAAAGTCTTGATTTAACAAGTTCTTTTCTTAAGCCTGATAAAGTACCTTCTAAATTATGTTTGATTGGAATATCATATATAGATTTTTTGATGAGTAATGATAATACTTATAGTTTTATTAAAGAGTTACGCCCTGGATCCAACTGGAGATTAGTTGCTGAAAGTATATATGAATTTAATTTAAACCAAAAGAAAATGACAAATGTGGATGTTGAATATTTGAAAAAACAAAGCGAAATATTTGATGAATTACATAAACTTTTCATTAGAAACAATTATAAAACAATTAATAGAACTGAAACTAAGGAATTGTTTGGAAAATTGGTAGAAAATGCAAGAGAATATTTCGATAATAAAATGAAAAACTATTAATTTTCAAAAACAAAACGGTTCTTTTTCTTTATTACTACTGTAATAGTGCATGATGAAGAGCCTAGACGATTGGCTAGTATTAGAAATTATAATTTCTTATTTAGGTGTATATTCAAGAGTAGAAAATATTATATAAAACACGATTTTCGATGGTTGCAAGATGCTGTTGGAAGATATACTGATGTTAATAGAACTATTTACTAATTTTAATAGTTATTATTATGGTAGAAAAATAAAATTAAGTTAAAATCAAGCAATAGTTCATAATATAGAATTTGAAAACCTTAATAAGGTTAATTTTTCTATTAAAGGGGGCAAAATAAGTGCAACATAAAAGAATTAAGTTACTGTTAGTGTTATTACCAATATTTATCTTAACTAATTGTACGGTAAAAAATTTAGAAGCGAATATTAGGCAAATTAAGTTTAATGACATAAAATTTGTTGAAGATTATAATCATATAAAGAAAAGATTAAAACTAAGTGATAATACTAAACTACAAAATTTATTTTTAACTTTGAATAATGATTATTATATAACTCTTTTACAGTATGAATTAATTGATTTTGATAAAATAAATGACAAATATAAAATCTATCATATAAGTTTAATTAAAAAAGGTAATAAATATGAAATATATACTTCAGAAGGTAATCTTTGTTTGCAGTATGATCAATTAATAGATGCAAAAAAATTTTTTCATATCATTGAAAACATCGATATAACTAAAATAATAAATGACAATAGTTCATTATACTACGATATATATGCCACTGGGAAATATGATATTGATGCAACTCACTCAGATAAAATATATATTATTGAAAAAAATGAAGTGAGAAAAGCAGATTACAAGGCTGATATTGAAGGATATTATATTGATGTAACAGATGATAAAAGTGCATACAGGCGTAGATATTTCTTCGGCAAAACTTTAGAGGAGTAGAGTGTTTTGGATTATTCTAGTATATATATACTGTTGAACAATTCTACACTTGTTCTAAACTATGAGAAAATCTAAATGCTTTAACACATGATACTAGCTATTGAATATGCAGAAAAAATGGCACTATAATTAGCTTGACCCGAATGTGCGTTTACATTTATGGAATAATCCAGAAGAGTGTATAAAGATAATTAGAGAAAGCAAATTAAGACACTAGAAAGATTAACATATAATATAGAAGAGTTAAGATCAATTCTTCGTTTTGCAAATGCAGCAGGTGCAATTGTAGCGTCTAGAGAATGAGCTTTGTTATCGATGCCAACAGTAGATGAAGTAAAGGAGTTTATAATTAGACAGAAAAATTATATTAAATAAAAAATAGATATATCTTTAAAAGACTGATATTTTAAGATAGTTAAAAAACTTTTAATAGTATTATTTACAAAATGATCCTCTTTGCTTCCAGATTTGCAAAGAGTTTTTTTATTATATAAGTTCCTATTTTATTTATCATTGTTAAATACTTGTCCTTAAAAGACCCATAGAGATTAATGGGATTTATCAAAAGATTTCTACATCTTATTTGTTAATTTATTCACTTGTTTTAGGAGAAAGCTGAATAAAATACTTAGAAGGTTAATGTGATAAAGTTCAGAGTTATCATAATGGATTATATTGATTAAAAATTATATTTAGACAGGAAAAGATAAGCAATATAGGACTAAAATACTATTTTGAAGATAAATATAAAATTGAATCATAAAATGCAATTTTTGAAATATATAGTATTAATGTGAAGGTAAATAAGTTTAATATGAAATCGATTTTTAAACGATATACTATCTATGGTTTAAACCTCCTAGTAAATGCAACTATTTTATATGAAGGGGGTTGATTCCAATGTACATTAATGAATGACTTAAAGAGTGTATTAAATATTAAAAGGAAGGAGTTTGAATCAAAGGCATGAGTAGAAATAAAAAGATAGTTTCAATATTATTATTTATTCTTATGCTAATTTCAATTACTAGTTATGGCTTTGCATTTACTGAAAAAGACAAGGTTGAAAAACCAAAAGTAAAATTACAGCAAAAGGAGATTGTTAGAATTTATGATTCTAACCAAGATAAACTATTCGAGAATTTATCTAAAAGAATGGATAAAGCTACAGACAGCGAAGAAATTCCAGTTATAGTTGTATTCAAAGAAAAATTAAATTTTGAGAAAAAAAATAATGTAAAGAAACTAATAGGTAATTATATAACAAAACATGAATATAAAAATATACCTGCAATAGCTATGAAATTGAAAAAAGGTCAAATTAATAAATTATCTAAGTTAGATATAGTTGACCATATTGAATATGATGAACCTGTTAAAGCTTCTATGGATACAGCAAATTATTGGTTTGGTGCAGAGAAAGCGAGAAATGATTTTTATGTAAATGGAGATAGAGATGGAAATATAAATAACTATACTAAGAATGATGTCGTTGTAGCAGTGATTGATACTGGTATAGATGGAAATCATGTTGATTTAGATGGCGGAAAGATAATAGGATGGAAAGATTTTGTAAATAACCAGCCATCACCTTATGATGACAATGGTCATGGTACTCATGTAGCTGGAATAATTGCTGGTGAAGGAGATGGAAATCCTAACTATACAGGTGTTGCAAAAGGGGCTGCTTTAGTAGGACTTAAGGTTTTAGATAGCCAAGGTAGCGGTTCGATGAGCGATGTAACAGCAGCTATAGATTGGTGTGTTACAAATAAAGATGTTTATGGTATAGATGTAATCAATTTAAGTTTGGGAACAAGTGGAAGTTCTGATGGTACAGATTCAACTTCATTAGCCGTAAATAATGCAGTCAATAATGGTATTGTTGTAGTAGTAGCAGCAGGAAATGATGGTCCTAATAAGTATACAATAGGGTCACCAGGTGCAGCTGAAAAAGCTATTACAGTAGCAGCTATGGCAGATGTTGGAGAAAATGGATTTAATCTAGCAGATTTTTCAAGTAGAGGACCTACAGCTGATGACAGGATAAAACCAGATATTGCAGCACCTGGATATAATATAACAGCTCCAAAAGCAAATTCAACAAATAGTTATATAACATATAGTGGAACAAGCATGGCAACTCCTTTTACAGCAGGAATAGTAGCTTTGATGCTAGATGCAAATCCTAATTTAACACCTACTCAAATTAAAGATATCTTAGCTTCTACAGCTCATGATTGGGGTCCATATGGAAAAGATATAGAATATGGTAACGGTAGACTTGATGGATATGAAGCTATAAAACAAGCAGGTGGTTATAGTGGAAATAACATACCATTACCAGATTACATGTATGGAACAGAAAGCTTATCAGGATCTGGAGCATCTGATATTTGGGAGTTTACAGTAGATAATACAAACTATCCTATAGCTATAACTTTGATTATGCCTGATTGGACATATTATTGGTTATGGGGAGGAACACCTGATTTTGACGTTTACTTATATGATCCTAATGGAAATACTGTAGCTTCTTCAACTGGAGTAAAAAGACAAGAGAATATTAACTTTATACCTTCAACTACAGGTACGTATAAAATAAAAGTGTATTCATATTCAGGTAGTGGAAGTTATTTCTTTGATTTAAGTGCAGGTGGATATAACCTAGTATTAAAACAAGATCAGTAAAATTAAATTAACTTGTGTTATAAAAACCCTCTGATTTAAAAATCAGAGGGTTTTTGATTAAAAATGAAAAAAAGATTGCTTTTTGCACATACTAAGTGTATACTAGTTAAGTTAACTAAATATGGAGTGAGGTAAAGTATGATAAAAATAGGATTTAAAGATTTAATGGTATCAAAGGAAATATTAAGGGCAGTTGAAGATATGGGTTTTGAAGAGCCATCTCCAATTCAAGCAAAAGCTATTCCTCTATTAATGGAAGGAAAAGATGTGATTGGGCAGGCTCAGACTGGTACTGGTAAAACAGCAGCATTTGGAATTCCTGTTTTAGAAAAGATAAATCCAGAAAACAAGAAATTACAAGCTTTAATTTTATGCCCAACAAGAGAGTTAGCTATACAAGTTTCAGAAGAATTAAGAAGACTTTCAAAGTATAAGAATAATATTAAAATATTACCTATTTATGGTGGTCAGCCTATAGAACGACAAATAAAGGCTTTAAAAAAGGGCATACATATTGTAGTTGGTACTCCTGGTCGTGTTATGGATCATATGCGTCGCCGTACTTTGAAAATGGATAATATCAAGATTGTAATACTAGATGAAGCAGATGAAATGTTAGATATGGGATTTAGAGATGATATAGAGACAATACTAAAAGAAGTACCTAAAGAAAGGCAAACAGTAATGTTTTCGGCTACGATGCCAAAACCTATTCTGGAGCTAACAAAAAAATATCAAAAGAATCCACAATTAGTTAAAGTGGTGCATAAACAGCTTACAGTTCCAAATATTGAACAAATATATTTTGAAGTGAAAGAGAAAACAAAATTAGAAGTTTTATCCCGCTTAATTGATATGTATAACCCTAAACTTTCTTTGGTTTTCTGTAATACGAAAAAGCGAGTAGATGAACTAGTTTCACAGCTTCAAGGAAGAGGTTATTTTGCAGATGGTCTTCATGGGGATATGAAGCAATCACAAAGAGATAGAGTAATGTCTAAATTTAGAAATGGTACAATAGAGATTTTGGTGGCAACTGATGTAGCAGCTAGAGGTATTGATGTTGATGATGTTGAAGCTGTATTCAACTATGACTTGCCAAGAGATGAAGAATATTATGTACACAGAATAGGAAGGACTGGACGTGCTGGAAGAACAGGTCGCGCTTTTAACTTTGTAGTAGGCAAAGAAATTTACAAACTAAAGGAAATACAGAAATATACAAAAACTAAGATTATGCGCCATGATATTCCTACTATTAATGATGTAGAAGAAATTAGAACTAATTTGTTCTTAGAAAAAGTAAAAGCTGTTTTAGAAGAAGGACATATGACTAGATATATTAAATATATTGAAAGATTACTAGACGAAGATTATACTTCTATAGATATAGCAGCAGCTTTACTTAAAATGGCTATGGGAGAACAAAGTAAAGAAGAAATTGAATTGGACAATGAGTTTGAGAATACAGGTGCTGAGCCAGGAATGGTAAGATTATTTATAAATGTGGGTAGAAAGCATAAAGTGAAAGCTAAGGATATTGTAGGTGCAATTGCTGGTGAAACAGGACTTTCAGGTAAACTGATAGGAATAATCGATGTTTTCGACAGATACACTTTTGTGGAAGTACCAAAGGAATATGCAAAAGAAGTGTTAATGATTATGAAAAATAATAAAATAAAGGGAAATAAGATAAATATTGAACCTGCTAATTCAAGATAGATAAACACTACAAAAAGAGCCTGTAAAGGCTCTTTTTGTAGTGGAAAATTTATATGAAATATAGTTTATACATTAGCATCTGTAATTGTAGCAATTGCATAAAATAACTACTAATAGTAGGAAGAAGAATAACAATTCTGTACCTTGACCATCCATTATTTGTGCAAATAAGCTTTTGCCTTCAGCCATTTGAACGACCTCCTTAACTAAAAATATTATGTTGTAAATACTTCCTAATATAAAATATGTTAATTAAATATTTTTGTGAATAAAATAATTTTGGACATGACATATTTTTTGTGTTATTATAGCAGTATATTTTAACGCAAAGGAGAGTTTATTAATGGAGGAAAATAAAGTTTTAGCAACTGTAAATGGCAAACAGATAACAGAAAAGGATGTAGATTTACTTCTTAGAAATTTAGGACCTCAAAGAGCAATGCAATTTTACTCAGAAGAAGGAAGAAAAAGACTATTAGATGAACTTATTAATCAAGAACTTATTTATTTAGATGCTTTGGAAAATGGACTAGATAATAATGAAGATTTTCTATCAGAATTAGAATATATGAAACAGAACTTATTAAAACAGTTTGCAGTTAGAAAATTATTAGAGAATATATCTATTAATGAAGAAGAGCTTATTTCTTTCTATAACGATAATAAGGAGAATTTTAAAAAGTTAGCATCAGTTAGGGCTAGACATATACTTGTAGATACAGAAAGAGAAGCTAATGAAATAATAGAAGAAATAAAAAATGGTTTAGATTTTGAAGAGGCAGCTAAAAAATATTCTAAGTGCCCTTCAAAGGCAAATGGAGGGGATTTAGGATATTTTACAAGAGGTAAAATGGTTAAAGAATTTGAAAATGCTTCATTTGAACTAGAAAAAGGGCAAATGAGTGAGCCAGTAAAGACTAGTTTTGGTTATCATATAATTGAAGTATTAGATAAAAAAGAAGAAGAAATTAGTCCTTTTGAAGAAGTAAAAGAGCAAATCAAAAATCAGTTAATTGCAGCTAAACAAAATGAAGTTTATTTCAAAAAAATTGAAGAGTTAAGAAATATATATGAAGTAAAAGTAAATCTTTAAAAAATATCTCTAGCTTTATGCTAGAGATATTTTTTTAGTAAGAAGAATAGTGGGTAATAAATATTATATAAAAGCTATTCATTGTATTTTTTAGTCGATTATTGTAAAATAGAATTAAGTATATTGTAATTAGAGGATGGTTTGAATGAATAAAGTTATAAATTTTGTTAATAGAGGAGATATAAAGTTATTTTATATTATAAATGATAAAATAAAGTGCAATTTTCTTGATAAGATTATACCTTTAGTAACTAATTTAGGAGGCGCTATATCAACTATATTAACTTGCTTTATTTTAATATATTTTGGAAATGATGAAGTGAAAATAGTTGGTTACAAATCAATAGCTGCTCTTAGTACGAGTCATATTTTAGTGCATTTTTTGAAGAAAATATTTACTAGAGAAAGACCTTTTATTAAGCTAGAGAAGATTAATACCTTTAAAAATAAACTTTTTGATTATTCATTTCCTTCTGGGCATACAACAGCAATATTTTCGATATGTGTGACTTTAGCATTGAATTTTTCAGTTTTCACAATGTTTTTTATAGCTATAGCATTTGTTGTAGGTTTATCTAGAGTTTATATAGGAGTACATTATCCATCAGATGTTTTGGTTGGAATGGTTATAGGTACAGTTTTTGCGATAACTAATAATGTATTTTTAGATATGTTTATCTTTTCTTAATTGTGTTGAAAAGTTAAATTTTAGCTAAAAGGGAGTAGCTGCGAAATATTCGCAAATAGAATCAACATGCTGGTATTATACCTGGTTCTATTTACTTTAGAATTATTCTAAAGGAGCGAGACTTTTAGCTTAGTAAAATTTCCTTTTGGGAGTTATACTAAGCTAATAGTTTCGCTTTTTTCTTGGATAAAAAATATCAAATGTACAATTAATAAATATATGAGGAGGTAATGAACATGATAACAGAATTTATAAGGGCTTTGTTTTTAATTTTTATGGCTGAGATGGGTGATAAAACACAGATCTTAGCAATGTCATTTGCTACACAATTTAGTGTTGAAAGTGTGTTATTGGGCGTGTTCATAGGCTCATTTTTAAACCATGGTTTAGCAGTAATATTAGGTACATATTTATCGAATATAATACCAGTAAATTTTATTCAAGTTTTAGCAGGGTTTTTATTTATAGGATTTGCATTATGGACTTTATATGATGAAGATGAAGAAGACGAAAGTAGTAAAAAGAGCAGGTTTGGTCCTGTTTTAACTGTGGCTTTAGCATTTTTTATTGGCGAATTAGGAGACAAGACACAGCTTACAGCCATAACTCTATCAATAGATGCAAGATATCCACTTTTTATATTGCTAGGAACAGTAACTGGTATGGTTTTAACTAGTGTATTAGGAATTTATGTTGGTAGCAAATTAGGAGATAAAATTCCAGAATTTACATTAAGAATAGTTTCGGCAGCTATTTTCATGTTCTTTGGAGTATCAAAGTTATATTCAACATTACCTAAAAATTTCATAACTCTATCTAATGTTTTGATATTTCTATTACTAATAACAACTAGTACATATATGATTTTGAAAAAATCTTTGAGAAAAAGAAAAAATTGAGGGATGTTTTGTCCCTCAATAATCTAAATTTTTTTAAGTCAAATTTTTTTATCTTTTATTTAAAATACATCCGAAACCACGGAAACAGAAGAAGAAAATGAAGAATATGAAGAAGAAGCCTCCTCCACCAAAGAAGAATTGACTTTTAGGCTTGGAGCTTTCTACTACAGAAATATTAGTATTTTCCATATATAAACCTCCTCATATTGGATATTTACTATCCTTTTCAATATATAATATGAGGAAATTCTGATTACGTTACTATTTCCATTCCAATAATTAGTAAACATCTCTCATATAATAAATGATATAATATGCTTAATATATTAGCGTGAAATTTATTTCTTTGATTGGAGGGGGATGCATGAATAAATTGCAATTTATTATAAAAAAGGTTTTATTTTTAGTTTTGATATTACATATAGTATTTAGTTCGTATATATCTTTTGCTGATTCAGAGCTTAATGTCGATATTAATATTGGCTTTAATAGATATATTAAGGTGGAAAAAACGGTTCCAATTAATATAACTATAAAAAACAATTATAAAGATATAGATGGTAAGATACAGGTTTTAATTGATGAAATACAAGGGCCTAAAAAGCTATATAGAGCTTATACAAAAGAGATTAAAATATTAAAAGGGCAAACTAAAACTGTTACAATAGGTGTATTATTTGATTATAACAGTTCAGATGTATTGGTTAGAATTGTAGATAATAATGAAAATATTATTTGGCAAGATAGAGTATATACAGCAGTTATAAAGCATTACTCTTTAACTATGGGAGTCTTAAGTGAAAATGTTAAAAGTCTAGAGTATTTGAATTTCGCTTATATTGAACAAAATGAAACAAACAAATCATTTTTTGATGTTGTGAATATGAATGGATATGTTCCAGAGGAGGATTATTTATTAGAAACTTTCGATGTAATAGTAATAAATAATTTTGATATAGCAAAGATGGATTCTAAACAAATATTTACGATAGATAAATGGGTAAAAAAAGGCGGGATATTATTAGTCGGAATTGGAGAAAACTTTGATAAAACTCTTAAGAGTCTTAAAAAATTAGGCTTAGTTAATATGGAAAATATAAGCGATAAAAAAAGCAATACTAAGAAAATTTATTTAGATAAAAACATAGTAGAAAATAAAGAAAAACTTTTTGTATTTAATAAAGAGTATGGAAGAGGTCATATATATGTTATACCTTTTGATTTAGGTAAAAGTCCGTTTATTAATTGGAATCATAAAGTAGAGTTTATTAGCAAGACTTTAGGAGAACATTTTGGATTATTTGGCGAAAAAAAACTTATTGCAAGATCGCCGATGTTTTCCTTGTCTGGTAATATAGTTGAGCGTATTCCAAAAAATAGGGTACCTTCTATTAAAGCTGTTTTTATTTTACTATTATTTTTTATTTTATTAGTTGGACCGATAAATTACATTCTACTTGAAAAGTATGATAAAAGAGAGTTAGGCTTTATTACAATACCTGTGATAGTTTTAGTTTTCTTAGTGTTAATTTATTCAATAGGTGCAACTACGAGTTCTAAGCAACCTATAGTTAATAGCGTATCGATTATTGAGCTTATACCAAATACAAGATTGGCTGAAGTTAATACTTTAATGGGTATTATGAGTTTTAAAAATGAAGATGTAAAGGTTAGTTTAGATGAAGATGTGGATTATAGCTCTTTAAGAAATTTTTTTAGATATAATGCTGCTAATTATAAAAATGAAGAAATATTTGTTGAAAACTATATAGATAATCCAAAACATGTTACCTTTTATAATAGAGGTATATGGGATGTAGAGATTTTCAATTTAAGAAAGGATATAAATTCAGATAAACTCATAAAAATTGATATAAATATGATTGAAAAACAGATAAAAGGAGAAGTTAGCAACCTATCTTCAAATGTTTTAGAGGATGCAGTTTTAGTTTATGGTACAAATAAATTTATTAAATTAGGCGATATAAAAGGTGGCCAAACTAAAACAGTTGCTATTGATTTGAATAGCTTTAGTACTATTTATAAAAATGATATAGGCTATTATAAATTACTAGATTCACTATTCCCTGTTGAAACAGGAGTAGAAGACGAAGATATATTAAACAATTATGTGAAAAGAAGTATTTTGCAAGAATATTTTGAAAGAAAATATAATATTTCTGAAGAAAATAAATTGCTTTTAATTGCATGGAGTAGAGATAATATCTATAAGAATTTAAGTGTTAATGAGAAAAATACAGATATAATAAGTAGAAACTTGATAGTTGCTCAAATAAAAGTAAAGCTTCCCGATTTCTCATCAGAGGAGGGAAATAAATAATGTTAAGAATAGAGAATTTAACTAAAAAGTTTGGGAAAATTAAAGCTGTTGATAGTATTTCTTTAGAGATAAAGCAGGGAGATATATTTGGATTTGTTGGACCTAACGGTGCTGGAAAAACTACTATTTTGAAAATGATAGCTACTTTACTAAAACCTACTTCAGGAGACATTCATATTGATGGAACAAGTATATATGAGAATGTAAGAGAAACAAGAAGTAAAATTGGATATATGCCAGATTTTTTTGGAGTGTATGATAATTTAAAAGTTGTAGAATATCTTGAATTTTATAGTGATGTAGCTGGAATACAAAAATCAGAAATTAACAAAAGAATAGATGAAATGCTAGAACTTGTGGATTTAACTGATAAGAAAGATGAATATGTTGATAATTTATCTAGGGGTATGAAACAGAGATTATGTCTAGCAAGAAGTCTTATTCATAATCCTAAGCTTTTGATATTAGATGAGCCAGCTTCAGGGTTAGATCCTAGGGCTAGAGTTCATATGAAAGAAATTTTAAAAGAATTGAAGAATAGAGGAAAGACAATAATAATTAGTTCACATATACTACCTGAATTATCAGAGTTATGTACAAGTCTTTGTATTATGGAACAGGGGAAAATAGTTATTAGTGGTACTTTTGATGAAATAATGAATATGGTAGAGGGAAGAAAAACTATTAAGATAAAGGTTTTAGAAGCTGTAGATAAAGCAATTACTTTTTTAAGAGAAGAAACTTTAGTTTCTTCAGTAAAAAATTTAGGAAATGAAATAGAAGTTACTTTTAACGGTAATGAAAAAGATATGGCTGAAATTTTGAAAAAACTTATTACTAGACATATACCTGTTATCTCATTTAAGCAGGAAGAATTGAATCTAGAAGAAGTGTTTATGAAGGTGACAAAAGGGGGAGAACTATGATTAATCCTGTTTTGAAAAAAGAAATTAAAACTAAAATGCGAACTTGGAAGACACCAGCTTTGATAACACTATATTTAGTGATTTTAAGTTTTTTTATGTATTTTGCTTTTATCGAAGCTGTTAATGGAAATATATATAGAGGTTTTAGACCTCAACTTTTAAAAGAAATTTATATAATTATTACAATAATACAATTAATTTTAATAACTTTTATAGTGCCTGCTACAACAGCAAGTAGTATATCAGGAGAAAAACAGAGAAAGACATTTGATATTTTATTATGTACCAGATTATCAAGTTTGTCTATTGTTATAGGTAAGTTGGCTGCTTCATTAGTTCAATTATTTTTGTTATTGTTAGTCTCACTTCCTGTGTTAAGTATATTATTTTTATTTGGTGGAATTTCCCCGGGAAATATTTTAGCTCTTTTTGGATTTTTTGTCGTTACAGCTATTTTATTCGGAAGTATAGGTTTGTTTACTTCTGCATATTTTAGAAAAGTAGCGACATCTACTATAGTAAGCTACTTAATTACTTTATTCTTAGTATTAGGGACTATAATTTTGACAGTATTTTTTTACGAGATATTTGATATAGGTTATAATTCTGAAACTATTTTCAATATATTGTTATATGCGAACCCATTTTCAGGACTAAGTTCAATATTGTCTTATCAATTAGGAAATAAAATGCTTATGATAGGAAGTCTATTAGGTAATTCTACTAAGTCGGTTTTAATGCCATTATATATTAACATAGTTTTTGATATTGTAATTTCTGTTTTGTTGATTATACTTACTTCATTAAAGATAAATCCATTGAGCAGGATTAATAAATAACTTGTCGAATAGAAAAAATGTAATTGTTATGGAACAAAATTTTTGATTAAAAAAATATTATAAGGAAGATTTTATTGAAATCCACTACAGAAATTATATTCAAAAGTACCAATAATTTAATAAGAGATATAATTTCTTATGGATTATAAAAGGGGGATGCGATTGGTGTATAGTTATGATTATTTAAAGAAACTATGTGAAATTCCACATCGTGGTAGTTGCTCTGATAATGAGAGTAAAGCTGGAGAGTATATTTATGAAGAAATGAGAAAACTTGGGCTTAAAAATGTTATTTTACAAAGATTTAAGTCACCAAAGGATTGTATGTATACATTTCCTATACAGTTTGGAGCTCTTATAGTTTTAGCAGGGATAATGTTATTATTACAAGTTAATCCACTGTATTTATCTATATTTTTAATCCTTCCTATACTTATGATTTATTTAGAAGTTACAGGTTCATTAAGAGAAATTAATTTCTTTCCTAAATATGATTCTCAGAATATAATTGTTTTTGATGAGTTCAAGAAAGGAAATCCGACTATAGTTATATCAGGTCATTATGATACACAGAAAGGAAGTTTATTGTTTGCTCCTAATTTTCAAATATATACAGACGTATTTCAATTTTTCATATTTAAGTTTTGCACTTATAATAGTTTCTGTTATTGTCAGTAATTTCATAGTAAGTCCAACTATTTATGTTTTAGATACAATAGGGATTGTTCTATCTTCACTATCTATCATTTTTCTCATATATTCAAATGTGACTGGTAGATATATAAATGGAGCGAATGATAACGGAACTGGAACAGTTTTAACTATGGCTTTAGCCAAGCATTTTAAAAATGGAGAGTTTAATGATTATAAAAATGTTAATTTTATATTCTTATTGACTGGTTGTGAAGAAGTTGGTTCAAAGGGTATGAAAGCTTTCTTAAGAGAATATAAAGACAAATTAGATAAAGATAATACATATTTTATTGTTATAGACAATATAGGTAGTGGGAAAATTACTTATCTAGAAGGGGAAGGGATGATAGTATTTAAGGAGTATAATAAGCAGTTAAAATATATAGCGAATGAATTAAAAGATTTATATGATATACAAAAATTTAAAAATCTGTTATTGCCTACTGATTCTCTTCCTGTACTGAATCAAGGATTTAATACTATTAGTTTCTTAGGCAAAGATGAGTATGGTAATATGGAAAATTATCATTGGCATACAGATACTATTGATAAAATTGAAAAAGAACATATGGATTATTGTGAAAAGTTTTTTATTGACTATATCAATTTAATACTTAAAAAAATCACAGGGTAAGATTATTGCTATCTTACCCTGTTTATATTATGTATAATCCTACTTATAAGCTTCCAATAATTCCTTTACTTCAGTATATGATGGATATCTTCCTTCTAACTTTATTTCACCATTTATCATTATAGCAGGTAATTGAGTAACTCCTAACATGACTATTTGAGTTAAATTACTGATAATTTCTATCTTACAGTCAATATTTAATTCTTTTAATACCGCATCAACGATGGGCGCAAGTTTACTCATGCTTGTGCTTCAGCATAAGGATTCTAATATCTTTATTTCCATAAAATACCCCCTTTGATTATTATAAAAGGACAAGATTATTCTTGTCCTCTAGTGCTAAATATGCTACATATTCTTAAGTACTTCAACTACTTCATCAACAGTAGGAATTTTACCTTCAATTTTAATTTCGCCATTTATCATTAAAGCAGGTGGGTTAGTAACACCAGCTTTAGCTATTTCAGGCAAGTCGCTTATTAAATCAAAATCATAATCAAGATTTAGCTTATCTAATGCCGCATCAACGATGGGCCCTAATTTACTGCCACCTCAACAAACCATTTCAAATATCTTAATATCCATTTTCATACCTCCTATAAATTTTTTTGTATAAAGTCTTTAATTTCATTTTTAGATGGTACTCTACCAGATACTATGACTTTTTCATTTATTACAAGTCCTGGAGTTTTCATAATTCCATAGCTTAAGATATCTTTAAATTCAGTAATCTTTTTTATTTCAGCTTCTATACCTAATTCATTTACTACTTCATTAGTTAAATTATATAGCTTTTCACAATTTTTGCAGCCAGCACCTAATATTTTTATAATCATATTGTCACCTCCATTTTTCGATATTCGTCATTCGTCGTTCGGTATTCGAAAAGCGAATAGCGAGCAACGAGTAGCCAGTAGCTAGTACCTATAGTATTATATTAAACAAATAACCTACTAATATTATAGAAACTCCTGTAATCGCAACAAAAATAGCAATTAATTTAGTTTTTATAACTTTCTTTAATAGTATCATTTCTGGTAAAGATAGTGCAACTACAGACATCATAAAGGATAGAGCTGTACCTACTCCAACTCCTTTATTTATAAGTGCTTCAACAATAGGTATAGTACCAACAGCGTTTGAATAAAGAGGTATTCCTAAAACTACAGCTACAAATACAGCAAATGGATTATTGGGTCCTGCATATCTAACCAAATAGTCAGAAGGCGCATAGCCATGTATAGCAGCTCCTATGCCAATACCTATTAATATAAAAATCCAAACTCTTTTAACAATATCTTTTACAGCATTTAATGAGAAAATTACGCGTGATTTAAAATTCATTTCTTCAATTTCAGATTCACCCATGTGAATTTGATAAACGTATTCTTCTACTAAATGCTCTAAATGTAATTTTTCAATAATTATACCAGCTATTACACCTATAATCATGCCTGCTATTGTATAAAGAGCAGCTATTTTAACGCCAAAAGAAATAAATAAAAATCCTAAAGCTATTTCATTAACAATAGGTGAAGTTACTAAGAAAGTAAAAGTAACACCTAGTGGAATACCCGATTCCACAAATCCGATAAAAATCGGAACTGTACTGCAGCTTCAGAATGGAGATAATACACCTAATACAGAAGCTATAATATGTGCCCAAACACCATTAAATTTTGATAAAACTTTCTTTACTTTTTCTGGTGGGAAAAAACTTCTAATAAAAGATATAACAAATATCATGAAGCTTAATAAAATTATAATTTTCAAGCTATCATATATGAAAAAATTTACTGCATCAGCAAAAGAATCACCAGCTCTTAAAGCTACACCTAATTTGCTTAGTAGCCAGTTAGTGAAATTTACCACATAAGGTGTAATAGTGTTTGCTATAAATTTTAGCAACTATATTCCTCCTTTCTTTAAATGTTCCTGTGTTTCATTAAGTTGTCTTATTAATATTGTTCTAACTTTATTTATAATATCAAAGACTTCTGTATCTTTGACTTTATACATTATTTTTGAACCATCTCTTCTACTTACTAAAATACCTTGATCTTTTAAAATTCTTAAATGTTGTGAAACATTCGATTGTTCTAAGTCTAAAGCTTCAAAAATTTTACATACGCATAATTCATCTTCTTTTAGAATATCAAGTATCTTTAGTCTTGTAGGATGAGAGAGTGCCTTTAAATAAGAGGCTGTAAGCTTAAATACAATCTCATTCATATTGTCACTACCTTTCTTAAAACTTTTAACAAATTATAATATTAGAAAATTCTAATATACTCAATTAAATTATATACTTTGATAAATTAAAATGCAATAGTTAATATATATAGTAGGAGAACAAAATCTTCGATTTAAATAAATTAAGGAAGATTTTGTTGAAATCCATAAACGGAAATTATATTTTAAATTATCCACAATTTAATATGGTATATAATTTCCTATGGATTATAAAATGACGATTCGTGGTTATTATAGATAAAAAAGTGAGGGTGAGACTATGGATATTACAATTGTAACAGCTGGTATAATAATAAAAGGAGAAGAAATACTTATAGCTCAAAGAAGGAATTTAGGTAAAGAGAAATTTAAGTGGGAGTTTCCAGGTGGTAAGTTGGAAAATGATGAAATACCCCAAGATGGACTTAAAAGGGAGATAAAGGAAGAATTAGATATAACTATTGAAGTTGATGATATTTTTGAGGTTGTTTATCATAAAGATGATGAGAAAAAAATTTTACTACTATGCTATTTAGCAAGATATATTAAAGGCACACCAAAAACATTAGAATGTAATGATTTCAGGTGGGTTAAGATAAAAGATTTAGAGAAATATGATTTTTCTGAAGCTGATAAAAAAGTTTTAGAAAAATTATTATTAAAGGGCTTACCTAATTAAAGGTAAGTTTTTTCATTGTATGCAGGAAAAGAGGTACCTTTTGACGAATATATGTTCTATTGTGGAGGTGTTAATTTGAAAATAAGATGCATACACACAGGTGATCTACATATAGGAATGGAATTTAAAAATGCTAGTTTTGATAAAGAATATGCACAGAAGCGAAGAATGGAAATATGGGAAACATTTAATAAAATAATAGATAGAGCGAAAGAAACAGAAACAGATATATTACTAATTGCTGGAGATTTGTTTGAAGAAGATTACTGCAGCCTAGGAGACATTAAGAGAATAAATTTAAGATTTAAGGATATTAAGAATACTAAAGTTGTAATTTCAGCAGGAAACCATGATATTCTAGGGAAAAGGTCATTATATAAATTGATTGAATGGTCAGATAATGTATATATCTTTGACACAGGAAAAATTGATAAAATTGAATTTAGAGATTTAAATACAGTAGTCTGGGGACTAAGTTGGGATAAAAAAGAGATAAGAGAAAACTTATTGAAAGATTTCAGTGTTGATAATAGAGAGTTAATAAATATTTTACTAATTCATGGCGATGTTTTAAATAAAACTTCCGAATACTTACCTTTGGATAAAGAATCTTTAATAAAGTCAGGATTTGATTATATAGCATTAGGACATATACACAAACCACAAATTATAGATAATGTGATTTATTATTGTGGCAGTCCAGAGCCTTTAGATTTTGGTGAAACCGGAGAACATGGAATAATTGAGGGATTTATTTCAAAAGAAAATGTAGATATGAAGTTTATTCCATTTAGTAAAAGAAGTTTTAAAATAAAAACTTTAGAGATTAAAGAGACTATGGGCTTGACTGAAATAATGAATAAGATAATAGATATAGATGATAAAGAGAGTAGAAAAAAGAATATGTATAGAGTAATATTAAAAGGTGTAAGAGATAGACATATTAATATCGATTTATATGAGATAAAGGAGAGCCTAAAGGATGAATTTTTTTATTTGGAAATGATAGATAAAACAAATCCAGATTATGATATTGATAGAATATACAAAGAAAATAAGGATAATATTATTGGTTATTTTATTGAAAGTATGAAAAGAGAAGGATTAGAAAATAAAGTAGTTAAAGAGGCACTATATGTAGGACTTGAAGCATTACTTGATGAGAAGGTGAAGATTTAATGATTATTCGTGAGCTTATACTAAATTCATTTGGAAAGTTTAAAAATAAAAGTATAACTTTTACTGAAGGTATAAATATAGTATTTGGTAAAAATGAATCAGGTAAAACAACTATCCATAAATTTATTGAAGGTATGTTTTTTGGTTTCTTTAAGCCATATACGAAGAGAAAAAATTATACAGAAGACTATAATAAGTACTTCCCTTGGGATGATAGTGAGTTTTATGGAATTTTGAAATATACATGTGATGGAGTGCTTTATCGAGTAGAAAGGAATTTTTTAAAAGGTAAAGAAGAAGTAAAAATTTTTGATGATGAAACAGGCGAGGACTTAACTCATCTATTTGAGTATGATAATGTAAAAAGGCTCCATATTCCTGCATCATTACATATTGGACTAAACAATGTTGTTTACAACAATACTATAAGCATTAAGCAAATGCAGAATAAAACAGACAAGTATTTAGCTAAAGAAATAAAGGATTCTCTTATAAACTTAGGTGGAAGTCTTGATGAAGATATTTCAGTCAAAAAAGTAATTGATAAATTAGATAAAAAAATAAATGATATAGGAACTAAAGCAAGAGTAAAAACATCGCCTTATGGTAAGCTTATGGAAGAATTAGATAGATTATATAAAGAAAGAAGAAAAGCAGAAAGTGTTCTAGAAGAAATAAGAGAGTATCAAATTCAGTTAAATTCTATTAAAGAAGAGATTGAAAAACTTATATCAAATAAAGAAGAGCTTGAAAATGATATTGAAAAAGTAAAAACATATAAAGCAAGAGAAAGATACAATGATGCAGTTAAGCTAATTGAACAAATAAATAGGCTAAATGAAGAAATAAAGAGATTAAAAGACTACAGTATAGTAAATCCTGATGATTTTACAGAAGCAGTTAAGCTAAAAAATAGTATAGAGGAAATAAATATTAGTCTAAATAAATTGGATAATAAAAAGAAAAAGCTAATAGAAGTTATCAATGATATAAGCGATAAAATTGATAAATTTAGTAATTTCGCATCTGTAAAAGACATAGATGAAATTGATAATGTTTTAAGTGATTTTTTCGTTTTACAAGGCAAGCGTGAAAAATTAATAGAGATTAATAATAAAATATTTGACGTCTCAAATATGAAAGAAGCAATAGAAGCTACTAATATCGATGAAATAGAAGAAGATTTGTATAGAGTTGAGGAATTAGAAGATGAAAAAAGCAGTATTAAATACAATAGTGAATATAGCAAACTTGGATTTCTTAGATTAAGATTAGAGGAAAAAGAAAAGCAATTAAATAAACTAAAAACATACAAAGTTTTTTCGATAATGGGTATTTTACTATCTTTACCTTTAGGTTTTTATATAAAATCGATATTTTTTATAGCGTTATTAATACCTTTAATGTTCCTTATATTTACGTTAATTAAACATAAAGAGCTAAACAGTTATTTAAATAGTGTTAAAGCTAATATAGTAGACATAGAAAAGAGAGAGCAAGAAAGAGAATACCGCATTAATATAATTGATAAGGAAATACAGGATATATTAAATAAATACAACTTAAGCAATAAAATTGATTTAAAGAAGTTAATATCAAATAGTACAAAGGAAGCAGTATCAATTAAGGACAAAGAAAATTTACTTAAAGAACTTAAGTCACAAAAGTTAATTTTAGAATCAGAAATTGATAAATTGAGGAGTACTATAGAAAGATACCTTTCTCAAATTGGTTTTGCTTATGAAATAAATCTTGATAATATCAAAAAGCTGAAAAAAGAGTTTCTAGATTATCTTGAATATAAGAAACATTCTCTTTTAGTAAATGAGGATATAAAGATAGTGAATAAGGAGATAAATGAATTAAAAAATAGAATTAAAGAATTTAGTTTACAGTTAAATGAAAAATTTGAAAAAAATAGAGTTAAAGATATAGAAGAATTTAAGGTTGCATTAGAAAAGAAAGCGGAATTTGAAAAAATTACACAGGAATTAGAAAGCAAAAAGAGTCTATTAAATAGCGTTTTAGGAGATAATAACTTGCAATATTTAAAGAAAAAGGCAGAACTAAATCTAGATTTTGATATTTCAAAAATAGAAAATAAGGATATTAAAAAGTTAGAGGAAAATGTAAAAGTAATCACACAACAAATAGCAGCTAAAAAGGAACAAGCTGCTAGATTAGAAGAAAAAATAAAAGGATTAACATTGTCAGTAAGACCAATGGTCGATATAGATGAAGAGATAGATAGAAAAACGAAGCTTAAAAAACATTATGAAGAAAAACTTGAAGCTTTAGAACTGGCTAGAAATACTATTGAAAGGATATCTAGGGAAATACATAAAGATTTTGCACCTAAATTAAATAAAAAAGTAGGAGAAATAATATCAAATGTAACTCAAGGCAGATATAGAGATGTTAAAGTAACTGAAGAACTTAATATAATGGTAGTTGATCCAATAAGTAAAAAGTTAGTCGATATTGAAAGCTTAAGTGGTGGAACTATAGATCAGTTATTTTTTGCTATAAGGTTTGGTATAATAGACATTATTAAAGGAGATAAAAGATTACCTTTAATATTGGATGATTGTTTTATACAATATGATAATGACAGGCTTAAAAATATTTTGAAATTTTTAGCTAATGAGAGTTTAAACAGACAGATTATATTATTTACTTGTCATACAAGAGAAAAGGATATTCTTGATGAATTAAAAGCTAACTATAATTATATTGATATTAATTAATGTTAAGCATTTAAAGCACAACTTTAACCTTTATAAAACTGAGAAATTCAACGTTTATAACTTAAAGTTAAAGTTTAATATTAACTAGTTGAGGTGAATATCGTGAGTATATATGGAATATCAGATTTGCATTTAGACTTTTCTGGCGAAAAACCAATGGACATTTTTGGAGATAATTGGCTAGATCATGAAGTGAAAATATTTGAAAACTGGAAGCAAATTGTTAATGAAGAGGATTTGGTATTAGTGCCTGGCGATGTTAGTTGGGCTATGAAGCTTGATGATGCATACATAGACTTATTAAAAATTGATCAATTACCTGGTATTAAAGTGATAACTAAGGGGAATCATGACTATTGGTGGAGTACAAAATCTAAATTGAAAGCACTAAAGTTTAATACAATTCATTTCTTACAAAATGATTATTTTTTATATAAAAGCATAGGAATCTGTGGAACTAGAGGATGGATTAGTAAAGATAATGATGAGTTTGGAGAAAAAGATGAAAAGATATTTAACAGGGAGTTAAATCGACTTAAGCTTTCATTAGAATCTATTAAAGAAGATGTAAAAGAGATTATTGTAATGCTTCACTATCCACCTTTTAATATTGATGGAAGTCCTAATGAATTTGTTGAAATAATGAATCAGTACAATGTATCTACTTGTGTGTATGGACATCTACATGGAGAAGGGCATAAGTTTGCTGTTGAAGGTGAGATAGGTGGTATAAAATTTCACTGTATTTCCTGTGATTTTATAGATTTTAGGCCAAAGAGATTATTGTAGCTTTTGAGGGGGACAAGTATGCTTTTATCTTATATAGCTTTGCTTGGGAGAGTTTTACTATTATCACTTGAAAGAATAGTTGTAAGATTATTAGGTAATAACCAAAAAAATATTTATTCAAATGTAAGTGCAACATTTTTATTTTTTTTCATAGGTGCTTTGAGCTTATTACCTTTTAGTCTTTTTATAAATATAAACGATTTTGATTTTCTAATACCTTGTTATATAAGCAGTATACTTTATACAATAGGTGCTGTAGCTTATGTTACATCATTATCTGTTGGAGAAGTATCTTTAGTTACACCAATTAATAGTCTAAATTCATTATTTTTAATGATATTATCTTTTGTTTTTTTAAATGAGCAAATTACAATCGAAAAATTTATAGGTATAGTTATTATAGTAACTGGTCTTTCAATTTTAAAAAAGGAAGGGAATCCGTTAAAATCATTAAAGTATATAATTAACAATAAAGCATGTAGATTAATGTTTTTATATGTTTTTTTACAGTCAATGGGTAGAATATTAGACAAATATTTTTATGTTACAGTACATCCTGTTACTTATGCAACTATATTGTACTTTTTTATATCTATAAATCTTCTTATTTTTCTGTTAATTACAAAGAAAACGAAATATATATCAGATGTGTTTAATGCTAAGAGAGGTATATCGATAATCAGTGGATGTATTAATGGTTTTTCTTATTTGTTTTTGCTAGTTGCTTTAAAGAATATAGAACTTAGTATAGCAGAGCCTATAACTCAAGTTTCTATGATTTTAACATTAATATTTACGTATATATTTTTTAAAGAAAATATTAAGGAGAAAATACCAGGTTCTATATTAATACTTATTGGTGGTTGGATTCTTTTAACTAATATGAATTAGTTATGCTTATTTAGAATATAAAGTTTGAAAGGGTTGATTGATATGGCTAAAGAATTGGAAGTAAAAGTACTCGATATAGATAAGGATGAAATTGAAAAAAGGTTAAAGGAAATAGGAGCAGAACTTATAGGCAGAGAATATCAAATTAATACAATTTTTGATACGAAAGATAGATTTATAAAGAATAAGCAAAATGGATATCTTAGAATCAGAGAAAAAAGAGATTTAGACAAGGGCTTGGTTAGTTACATATTCACGTTAAAGAAAAATATTTCAAAAGATGGTGTTAGAGAAAATTTGGAAATAGAGACTAAAGTCGAAAATAAAGAAGCACTTGCGAAGATATTAGAGTCATTAAATTTAAAAATTGTGCATGAGGGAACTAAGGAAAGAATTAAATATAAGTATGAAGATATTACTTTTGATATAGATACTTGGGATAAGGAAACATATCCATATACATATCTTGAGATAGAAGTTAAGCAAAAAGAAGATTTACAAAGAGCAATTAAACTACTTAACTTAGATGAAAGTAAAGTTACAATAAAATCTTTAGCTGAGCTTAGAATGGAATTAGGATTAGGAGATTTGTAGTTAATTTGTATGACTAGATTTTAAAAAAATTATACGTATTGAAAAATAATTAATGAAAGAAGGTGGCTAACGCTACCTTCTTTTTTTTGCAGTTTTTGAAAAATAATTGTTGTTAAATTTCAAACAAAAATAGATAAATTTAGAGGAAATTGGAATTATATGTAGAATATAAAAATACTATATGTGTAAATAGGTAAAAAATAGAAAAGTGATTTCAGGAGGGAATTTAATGGAGTTAAAAGTATATCCAAAAGAAGAACTTTATTTGATTTTGATGTTTATAATAAGTTTAATAACGTATGCTATATTAATTTTTTCGATAGTAGGGATTATATATTTATTAATAGTTGCTATTTTTGCTTTTTTTACACATGGAATATTTATTGGAAGTGTAAGAGGTAATAGCGTAAGAGTATCTAACAACCAATTTCCAGAAGTTCACAAAATGGCAGAGGAGCTATCTCAGAAAATTGGGTTAGATGAAGTACCTTCTATATATATAATGGAGTCTGGTGGTATGCTTAATGCTTTTGCAACGAAGTTTCTAGGAAGAAATTTTGTTATTATTTATTCTGATGTATTAGAGTTAGCATATGAAGAAGGCGAGTCTGCTGTTGCATTTATTGTAGCTCATGAGTTAGCACATATTAAAGCAAAACATTTGATGTGGAGATATATACTCTATCCTGCAATGTTTGTTCCGTTTTTAGGATCGGCATATTTGAGGGCTTGTGAGTATACGAGTGATCTAATTGCTGCTCAACTTGTACCAAATGGAGCTATACAAGGCCTTACAGTATTAGCAACAGGGAAAAGGTTATATCAGAAATTAAATATATTGGAAATAATCAAACAATCAGAGGAAGAAAAAGGTTTTTGGATATGGTTGTCTGAAAAGCTTTCAAGCCACCCTAATCTAATTAAACGAATAAATAAAATATATTATGAAACCAAAGATGTAATAAATTGAAAGAAGTGTTAGGTATGTTGAAATGGTAAGATAGAATATTAACAGACTGTAGACAAATTGAATCATATATAAAAATAACGCTCATGCGGACGAATTTAGAAAAAACTAAATTCTTTCAAGCATTTACTTTTATTTTCATATATTTTTTTAAATTTAATTTGACAATGAACTCGAATATTAATAAAAAGTAATTTTCTGAAAGGAGAGATTTAAATGTCTGATAACAGAAAAAACGTAGAGGAAATATTAGAATACTATAATAAAGGAATAGAAGCAGATAGGTTACAGTGTGGGATAGGTAAAATCGAATTTGAAAGAACAAAAGATATAATATCGAGATATTTATCAAAAGAAAAGTTAGTAATATACGATATAGGTGGAGGTGCTGGTACATATTCAAGATGGTTAGCAAAACTAGGACATGAAGTTCATTTATTTGATTTATCTCCAAAACTGGTGGAAATAGCAAAAGAAAAATCAAAAAACGAAAATGAAAATAATATTTACAAGATAGAAGTAGCAGATGCAAGACGAATTAATAGACCAGATGAAAGTGCAGATATAGTTTTATTAATGGGTCCTCTATATCATTTAACAGAAAGAAAAGAGAGGCTATTGGCTTTAAAAGAAGCGAAAAGAGTACTTAAAGAAGAAGGAATAGTGATAATAGCTGCGATAACTAGATTTGGTTCGACTTTATATGGTTTATCGGTATACGGACAAAAGAATAATTTAATTGAAGAAGATGAATTTATGGAAATGATTGAAAGAGAATTAACAGATGGGCAACATATAAGACCAGAAAAATATCCTGGATTTATAGCAAGAGCTTATTTTCATTTACCTGATGAATTAGCAAACGAAATTAAAGAAGTAGGACTAGAGCATGAAAAAAATATAGCTGTAGAAGGACCAATATGGATAGTACCAGCATTTGAAGAAAAATGGAGTCTTGAAGACAGTAGGAAAAGGATGCTAAAAATAGCAAGAATGGTGGAGGAAGAAAAAAGCATAATGGGCATGAGCCCTCATTTTATAGCAATTGCAAGGAAAAAACAAAATTAACAACATAAGATCTAGGAGGATTAGATGAAAAGAAAATATCGAAAAATTATTTTAGCATGCTTAATTATAGTAATAGGATTTTATTTTTTTTACACTTTTCCTAGGAAATATAATATTACTTTTCATGGTATTAAATACAGATTAGGAGATATTTCATATAAAGAAGATATTGTAGTAAGAATTAAAGGGTGGTATACCAAAAAGATATTTTTAGGAAACCAATTTAAAGGTGAAATTTGTTTAGGTGATGAAAAACTTTTAAATGTAAATCTAGAACTTAATGAATACAATAGTGATATTTTAATGGGGTATAAAGAAGATATTGGTGAATTTAGAATGTATGGGAAAATTTATTTTAGTAATACTTTTGATAAAATTGCAATACTATTATTTGAGCCTGATGATAAGGGGGATTATTCAAAAGGTCATTGGAATTGTAAGAATGGTCTTATGATATCAGCTCCAGCTAAAAGTAGAGAAGAAGCACTTAATTTATCGAAAGAACTTATAAGAGATGAAATAATAAAATATGGTGATTTATAAAAAAGACTATTGAGGGTATTGTGCAATTTTAGAGGTGATTTTATGAAAAAAAGTTTTATTGTTGTGGTAATTTTAATATTTATAATTATTTCTTCTATAGTATTTACTTTTAATAAAGATAAAAAAGAAATTGTAAAAATCGATGAACTAAACTTTGAAAGTTTTGATTTAGGAAAGATGTTAGCTTTAGTTGAAGGTAATGATGTTGATAAATCTAAGTATTATATTGCAAATTTTACTATGCTTATATCAAATGATAAAACTATTAGAAGTATGAATATTACTGTATTTAAAGAAACGTTTTTTGGAGACAGAAAACTGATTATGCATTTAAATAGAAGAGATCATGAATTGATTGTATGGGATAAGTTAATAGGGGGTTCAGAGAAAAATAGAGTGATAAAAAGTAATTATTTTACTTTAGATGAGTTTGTACAATTAATATCTATAATAAGAAATCCAATTATAGATGATTTGCAAAATAAAGATAGTTCATATTTACATATGATACCAAGGTCCTTTTTTAATATTGATGAAACTCAAAATTGTTATTTAGTAAATATTGTTGATAAAAAAATTATAGATGTGAAGGAAAAGGTTGATGGTAAAAAAATAAAAGAAATAAAGTCAAATAATGGAATAAAAGAGTATATAATAAATGATTTAAAAACAATTAGCATATTTAGTTTGCCAGATGGATATAAGGTTTATTGTTTGGATGAAGTTAAAGGGGGGTTTTAAATGTTAATTGTTTTAATTATTTTAATTATTTTTTTACTTAACATTGCTATTCTTTCAAGAGTGAATTTACTGCAGGAAAATCAGGAAAAGGGTTTTATCATTTCAAGTGAAATAATGGGCAAACTTTTAAGGTTGAAAAAGATTGGAGTTTTCACCTCTTATGAATTTAAAGATTTTGTTGATAAAGCAGTTAAACAGACAGAAAATAGTAATTATGAAGCAGACAAGAAAATATTGGAAGTTTTAAAAAATATAGGTCTATTATCATCTAATGAGTATGAACAAAAATTAAAATTATTAGACGATATTTATAAAGTTAATTGAATTTAGTAAGTAAAGGATGTTATATATAAATTTATTAAGTCTCATATTGTAATTTTCTTAAATTATGAGGGAGTGGTTATAGTGATTAAATATACAGAAATAAGCAAATCATTTGGGGAACTTGTAGCTGTTAATAAGCTAAATTTAAATATTGAAACAGGAACAATATTAGGTTTTTTAGGACCGAATGGGGCTGGTAAAACTACAACTATTAAAATGAGTTGTGGGTTAATAAAACCGACTTATGGTGAGATAGAAGCTTTTGGAGTATCTATTAATAGAAACAGAAGAGAATACATAAAAAATATTGGTGCAGTATTAGAAGGAAATAGGAATATTTATTGGAGATTAACACCAATTGAAAATATGGAATATTTTGCAGGACTAAGAGGTATAAGCCGTAAAAAAATTAGAGAGAAAATAGATGAATACTTAGAAATATTTAAATTGAAGGAAAAGCGAAATGTTGAATGTGGTAAGCTTTCAAGAGGTATGCAGCAAAAGGTAGCAATATGTTGTGCGATGATTCATGAACCTAGAATTTTATTTTTAGATGAACCTACATTGGGGTTAGATGTCGAATCAGTTGATTCGATGGAAGACATTATCAAAAAGATTATTTCAAAAGACCGAATTATTATCATAACTTCTCATAATTTAAAATTTGTAAGTGATTTGTGTAACCGAATAACTATTATTTATAAAGGAGTTCTTGTATTAGACAAGGATATAAGTTTTCTTGAGAGTTACTCGGACAATATTACATATTTAATAGAGACTCAGATATTACAGCAAGAGGTTAAAAATAATATTTATGAAAATTTTACAGCTTACATGGAAGAAAGTGACAACAAAACTCAAATAAGAATTACTTTAAAAGAAGATAATGAAATATTAGAAATCCTAAATTATTTAAATAGTCTTTCTATCAAGTTATTTAATATCAAAAAAGTCAATTTTGAACTTAAAGATGTGTTTATGGATATTATAAAAGGGGATGATGAGAAATATGCAGGAATCAATATTAATATTTAAAAGTGAATTGAGAAAAAGTATTATACTTAAAAAAAGATATATGTTAAGTTTTCTTACTGATATAGTAGTCTATTATGTTTTATTCATGGGGCTTTATTTCTTTATAGTAAATAATATGGGCAAAATGCCTAAAGAAGAAATTGAAAGAATAATATCAATGCAAATAGTTGGTTATATGTCATGGTTTTTCTTTTCATTTACCATAAGTTTTATGAGTAATGGTATTTATGGAGAACTAGTAGAAGGGACTTTTGAACAATTATGTCTTACTCATAACAGTATAATAAAGATTTACTTTGTCAAATTACTTGTATATTCTTTAATAAATACTTTAATAATTTTTCCATTGGGATTGTTATTAGTTTTATCTACTGGAGTATCTTTGATGATAAATAGAGATTTAATAATTATTTTCTTGATTATGTTAATTGGAACAATTGGGTTTTCATATCTATTAGGAGGTATAACAATTCGATATAAGCGAACAGGACAACTTGCATTTATTATAAGTATTTTTTTCTTAGGGACTAGTATTATTGACTTTTCAAATATTCCGAAGGGTTTAAGAAATGTTTTTTATGCTTTACCTTTTACAAAAGGAACAGATTTAATGAAAAGTACAATTATTAATGGAAATTTTGTTGGATTAAAAGATATAGTATTTCTATCGATAAATTCTTTGATTTATTTAATCATAGGGATCATTATATTTAAGTTAGCTTTTGATAAAGCAACTTCTGAAGGGTCAACATCAAGATTTTAATTTTTAAATATAGAACGAGGTTAAAAAGTAGGAAGAGGAGTTACTACTGATTATTTTTAATATGTTGTATTAATAAAGGACTCAAAGGGTACGACTCCATTTGACGAATAGTTTTTCTACTTACAAATTACAGCTTCTATATTTATGTTAATTGATACGGATATTGTATGTTAAAATTAACTCGAAAGAGATTAATAACATATGAGAGGAAGATGCTAATGAATAAAAAAGATTATGCAATATCGTGTTTTAATAAAGGTTTTAATTGCTCACAAGCGGTATTTTCAATGTTTAGCGAAAAATTAGGATTAAGTTCTGAAATAGCATTAAAGATTTCTTGTGGTTTTGGTGGAGGAATGAGACAAGGCGGAACATGTGGAGCAGTAACTGGAGCCTTAATGGTAATAGGGCTTAAATATGGGCCTAAAGATTCAGAAGATAAATTAGCAAAAGAAAAGACATACACACTTATAGAAGAATTCTTAAATAAATTTAGATTACGTAATGGTAGTGTTATATGTAAGGAATTATTAGAGTGTGATATAAGTACTGAAGAAGGAATGAGAATAGCAGAAGAGAAAGAACTTTTTGTAACGCAGTGTCCAAAGTTTGTTGTTGATGCAATTGAAATTATTGAAAATATATGTAATTTATGATAGGAGTATGATAATGGTACAGTTTTTCTAGTATTATAAACATTTAAGATAGTAGTTTACATTAATTGGCTTAGGTTTTATGAATATGGATAGGAGAAGAAAACATATGGTTCGTTGGAAACTAGTTTCAATCATAGTGTTGGTTGGATTAACATTATTTGTGCTTCTTAATTTTGATACAAGATATAAAGATAAGCAAAACTTGTCTATAGAAACAGAAGTGCCAGCAACTAAAAAAATAAATGATAAAACTGATACAGTAAAGGAAGTAAAACAATCATTGGCAATCAAGTGTATTGTAATGGTTGATGAGAGGTTAGGGTTTATTTTTGAAGAGAATGATATTTTGCGAACAATTGATGGAGGTAAGACGTGGAGTGAAGTAACTCCAGCTAAATATTCAATTGGGAAATTGCCAGATGGTATTGTATATGATTTTATTAATTGCAATTTGGGTTGGATCGTAATAGGCAATACAGATGAACTTAAGGCAATAATCCTTAAGACTGCCGATGGAGGTCAAACTTGGGATGTTAAAGAACTTAATGGTATAAGGAATGTTGCTGCATTAGATTTTATAGACCAGAATAATGGATGGCTTATGGCAAATACTGACGGAGCTTTAGGAAGTGAAGTTGTAGAAATTTTCTATACTAAAGATGGTGGAGATAACTGGATAAAAATAATGACGAATGAACCAGATAAAGAAACACTTGGTGCATTGCCATTTGCTGGACATAAATACGGAATAAGTTTTAGGGATATAAAGACTGGATGGATAGTAGTAGATTGTAGTGGAGCAGATGAAAGAATGTTTTATATTACAAGAGATGGTGGTTACACATGGCATGCAGAAGAACTTCCAATTCCTAAGGAAATGGAATTGCTTAATGCCGACTTACATATATCACTACCAAAATTTTTTTCAGATAAAGAGGGGGTGTTTTGGGGAGTATTTCTTGAAGATACAAAAGACAAGAGTAAGATAGTTTTCTTTCAAACGAAAGATGGAGGAGCTACTTGGAAATCATCTATTCCTATAACCGTATCTGGAAAATTTATGATAGATTTTATTAATTTACAAGAAGGATGGATTATTAGTGATCAGTATATTTATAAAACAAAAAATGGAGCACGACATTGGGAGCAAATTACAACAGATATAAATCTTAAGGGGAATGTAAAGTTCACATTAGTTAATAGTAATATTGGTTGGATTACCAGACAAGATACTTCAAAATCGGGAACTTGGCACTTATATAAGACTAATGATAGTGGATATACATGGTCAGAAATTGAAATTAAAAAGTAGTTTTTTCAAGATAGATAAAGAGGTGTAGAAATGAAAAAAATTTTAATTCTCGGTTCAGCAGGCTCAGGAAAATCGACTTTAGCAAAAAGATTAGGAGAAATAACAGGTATAGATGTTTTGCATTTAGACACAATCCATTGGAAACCAGGATGGATAGAAGCGCCAAGAGAAGAGTTTTTAAGTAAGTTAAAAGCGTTTTTAGAAAAAGATTCATGGATAATAGATGGTAATTATAGAAGTACATTAGATATGAGACTGGAGTTAGCTGATACAGTTATTTTTATTGATATGTCAAGGTTATTTTGTATATATAGAGCAATAAAAAGAAGATTCATGTATAAAGGGAAATCAAGGCCTGATATAACTCAAGGATGTGATGAAAAAATTGATTGGGAATTTTTAAAGTGGATATGGCAATATCCAATTAAGAATAAGCCAGAAATATTAGCTAAGCTAGAAAACTGCTTAACAGAAAAAGAGATATATATTTTGAAAGGTAAAAAAGAGATAGAACGCTTTATTGAAAATGTAAAAAATATACATGTTATTGATTGATATCTTTTTTCACCTTTATTCTATATTTGCATAAAATATATTAGAAATGACTAGACATGCTAAAAAGAATAGAGGTGAAATCTAAGTATGTATAATAAACTACTTAATAATGAAAGTCAAAATTCTAAGAATTCATTCGGTTCGATTGGAATAATAATACCTTTATTCCTTTTATTTGGAGCTAAAAATTTAAATATTAATTTAGGAAATATTAATGTTGAAGATAGAATTGAGATGATGAAGAATATTAAACCTTATTTTTATGAAAAAGATCAGAAAATTTTAAGTAAAGTACAAGATGTATTAGAGATAATTTATAAGATTAACAGGCTTGCAGATGGTGATTATTCAAAAGAAGTTGTAAATACATTATCAGATATGGACAGAATACAGAGAAAAGAAAGAATATTAAAAGAAATATCAAAATATGTGAATGAGAAAGATAAAAAAATAATTAGTATGGCTGTAGATTCTAAAGAAAGAATATATGAAGCAAAAGCTAATATAGCAGGATATAAAAAACAGGCTATACAATCTAATGCAAATAAGGTTGAATCTATGGTGAATTTTATAAAATGTTTTAAGCCTGTTCTAGACGAGAAAACCAATAAGCAAATTAGAAAAATAGAAAAAATAATGGAAATAATTAAATCAGATGATATATATTAGTTAAGTTTTGTAACCAAAAACTCCCTTCTAGAATAGTATGTATTAGGCGAAACCTATAACATATTTGGGGAGGGAGTTTGAGTGGCTGAAGGATTGTTCTATAATGATCAAAGTTTATTATTTTTCTTCTTATTATTAGTTCTATTCTTTAATGATTGTGGTTGGTGCGGAGATGGAAACGATAGCTTATTGTTCTTCTTCTTATTGTTAGTAGTATTGTTTTGCTGCTATTGCCAATAAAATACCTACTTTAGGCAGAGGTGTTAAAAACCTCTGCTAAAATTTTGCTTTGATAAAGTTAATTGTTGACAATAGTTGGATTCATTGATAGATTTTTATTAACAGATAATATTTTGATGGGGGAGTATTTAACTATGATTAATCTTAGAAGAGCAACAGAACAAGATAAAGAGTCAATATTAAGTATTTCAAAGACTATATGGGATGGGGAGGACTATATTCCGTTAGTTGTAGACGAATGGATAGCTGATAAAGAAGGAGAATTTACAGTAGCAGAAATTGATGGGAAGGTAAAAGGCTTTGCTAAATTTACAGTATTAAGACCTGAAGAATATTGGCTTGAAGGAATAAGAGTAGATAGTAAATCTAGAGGGTTGGGGATAGGAAAAGAAATAACCAAATATTATATTGATAAGGCTAAGAAAAAAGGGTATAAGTCTTTAGCTTTATCTACTTATATAGAGAATTATGAAAGCATAAAAATTATTGAAAAGTTTGGTTTCAAAAAGACTACTGCATTTAGATTTTTTTATAAATCAGGTGAGATTAATTTAAACCTATCAAATATAAAACATTTTGAGAAGGCAACTAGAGTTGAAGAAGTCAAATATATTTTAAATAGTAATGAAATGAAAGCTAGCAATGAATATTTATCATTTGATTGGACATTCATGAAAGTAACAGAAGAGTTACTTGAAGAATTGATAAATGAAGGTTCAGTATATGTATTAAAAGAAGATCAAAATATTAAGTCTACAATTATATTGAGCAATAAAAAGGCAAAGGGGAAAGGTCTTTCAATATCATATTTAGGTGGAAAAGGATATTATTTAGATGGTATCAATTTTGCCTTTTCAAAATATTTAGAAGGTGGATATGATTGGCTTTCATTTATGTGTCCAGATATACAAGATATAAAAGAATCTGCTTATAAAGCTGGTTTTGAAACTTTTGGAAATTATCAGGCAGATGTATTTGTGTATGAATATGTTTAATTATTGGACAAGGAGGGAATTAAAATGTTAAGCAAATCAGTAATAGAAGATGTTTTGATTGAGGCTCTATCTACAGGTGGAGATTTTGCAGAAATATTTGTTGAAGACAAATTTAATAATAGTCTTTTAATGATAGGTGGAAAGATTGAGAAAGCAGTATCAGGACGAGATTTTGGAATAGGAATAAGGATATTTAATAAAACAAATAGTGTGTATGCATATACAAATAATTCTTCAAGGGAAAATCTTTTAAAAGTAGCAAAAGAGGCAGCTTTGGCTTTAGATGGGGCAAAAGGCGATATTACTTTAAATTTGATGAAAAGCGATATAAAAAACATACATAACATAGTACTATTACCAAGCACTATAGAGAAATCTAAAAAAATTGAATTGATGAAAAGAGCATATTTTGCAGCGAAAAATTATGATGAAGTTATAACTCAAGTTACTGTTAGATATTTAGATGAAGAGCAAAATGTTTTGATTGCTAATACTGAAGGACTTTATGTAGAAGATAAAAGAGTAAGAACGAGAACAGCTATACAAACTGTAGCTTCAAGAAATGGAGAAATGCAATCAGGATTTTATGCTCCTGGTGCTCATATGGGGTTTGAGTTTTATGAGAAAATAAATATTGAAGATTATGCAAAAGAAGCAGCAAGAATCGCTAAAACTATGATATATGCAGATTATTGTCCAAGTGGTAAAATGCCAGTAATTATTGATAATGAATTTGGTGGTGTAATATTCCATGAAGCTTGCGGGCATGGACTTGAAGCTACTTCTGTAGCAAAAGGAACGTCAATATTTGCAGGGAAAATAGGGGAAAAAGTTGCATCAGAGATTGTTACTGCAATAGATGATGGTACAATACCGAATGCATGGGGTTCACAAAATATAGATGATGAAGGTACTCCGACTCAGAAGAATATACTTATTGAAAATGGTATACTAAAAGGCTACATGGTTGATAAGTTAAACGGTAGAAGAATGGGAGTAAAATCAACAGGCTCTGGCAGAAGACAATCTTACAAATATGCTCCGACTTCAAGGATGACAAATACATATATTGCTAATGGTAAATCAACTAAGGAAGAAATAATAGCCAATACAGAATATGGTCTATACGCAAAATATATGGGTGGAGGTTCAGTAAATACATCAACTGGTGATTTTAATTTTGCTGTTATGGAAGGTTATTTGATTAGAAACGGAAAAATAGAGAAGCCTGTTAGAGGAGCTACATTAATCGGCAATGGTTTAGAGGTTTTGAAGAAAATAGATATGGTAGGCAATAATTTAGGATTTGGTCAGGGAATGTGTGGGTCAGTTAGCGGTAGTATTCCAGCTAATGTAGGACAACCTACCATTAGAGTTCAATCTATGACAGTAGGCGGAAGAAAGGGTGAATAGAAGTGGATAGGAGAGATTTGATAAATAAAATATTTGAAGAAGGTAGAAAAGCAGGTCTAGAAGATATGGAAGTTTATATCCAAGGAAGTAATAATTTTAATTTAAGAGTATTTAAAGGCGAAATAGATAATTATAGTATTTCAAAAGAAGAAGGTCTTTCATTCAGATGTTTGTATAATGGTAAAATGGGATATTCTTATACAGAAAAGATAGATGAAACATCGATAGATATGCTAATTAATGAGGCTATAGAAAATGCAAAGGTAATAGACAGTGAGGATATTGAAGAAATATTTGCGGGGTCAAACACTTATAGAGAAGTTAACAGTTTTAATGATAAATTAGAAAATGTTAGCGCTAAAGATGAAATAGAATTTATAAAATTATTGGAAAAGGAAGCTCTAAAGCTTGATAGTAGGGTTGTATCTGTACCTCATTGTATTTTTGGTAAGCAGTCTCTATACACAATGCTTGTCAATACAAAAGGACTGGATTTGGAGAATAAGTCTAATATTGCTTATGCTTATGTGAATGTAATGGTAAAAGAAAACGATGATGTTAAGACTAGCAGTAAATATGTAATTTCAAATGATTTCTCTGAATTTGATTATAAAGCATTAGCTAAGCAAGCGGTAGATGAAGCGATTTCGATGTTAGGTGCAGAGAGTATTAAATCTGATGCTTATCCAATAATATTGAGAAATGATGTTGCAGCTAATATTTTAGAAGCTTTTTCACCTATCTTTTCAGCTGAGAATGTTCAAAAAGATTTATCTTTACTTAAGGGTAAATTAAATAAAAAGATAGCAAATGAAATTATAACAATAGTAGATGATCCATTTATGAAAGGTGGAATTGCTTCTTGCAGCTTTGATAGTGAAGGGGTAGCTACAAAATATAAAAAGGTTATAGATAAAGGGGTACTTACAACATACTTGCATAATACGAAGACTGCTAAAAAAGATGGAGTGCAGTCGACAGGGAATGGCTTTAAATCTTCATTTAAATCACCTGTTTCTATATCGCCAACAAACATGTATATTGAAAAAGGAGATAAAAGTCTTGATGAACTGATAAAAAGTATTAGAAAGGGTATACTTATAACCAATGTAGAGGGGCTACATTCGGGCTTAAATACTGTTTCTGGAGACTTTTCGCTTGCATCATCAGGTTATGAAATAGTAGATGGAAGAATAAATAGACCTGTAAATCAGATAACAATAGCTGGTAATTTTTATGATTTATTAAATAATGTATTAGAAGTAGGTAATGATTTGAAGTTTGCATTACCTATGGGGAATGGTTTTATTGGTTCACCATCTTTAAAGATAAAAGAGCTTTCAGTTTCTGGTATATAAGTAGTAAGGAGGGCAGTTATATGGATAAAAAAAGAAAAATCATTAAACAATATTACTTTACACTTGTTGCAATGCTTATTGCATATTTTCTAATATTTTTAGCTCTTAAGTATTTTAATATTTTTAATATAGGCGAAAACAAATTATTATTTGTATTTGCTACATTTGTATATTATATTGTTGTCAAAAATACTTTATCAAGTTATTTCAAGAAAAAAATATTTGAAATTGATCCTAAATTAAAACAAAAAGAACAGAAAGAGAACGATAAAGTCAAACAGGTAAAACAGGTATTTTTTAATTCAGAAACTAAGTGGTATAAAAATGTTAATTTAATATATATATTGGCTATGATAGTTATTGCTTTACTGTTTACAATATTTAGTAAGTAAAATTAATATATTAAATTTTAAAATCCAGCCTTATTGGTTGGATTCAGACTGTAGACAAAATAAAATATTTATGAAAATAACGCTCATACGAAAGAATTTAGAAAAAACTATAGGCTTAAATTTTTAGAAAATCCTAACGCACCTAACTTTCTATAGGAGGACTTATAGGTATCTTAAGTAAAAATGGAGGTACAAATGGAATTGCTAAGCTTATAGTTTCCAAAGCAAAAAATAGCAAATCTACACTATTTGCAACTTGGTTAATGGGTATATTGATTTTCTTCGATGATTATGCTAATACTCTTATCGTTGGTAATACTATGAGAAGTATCACTGATAAAATGAAAATGTATTTTTAAAAGATTAACTTTGTCACAAGCTAAATCCAACCTTATTGGTTGGATTTTTTGTATATAGGGTATAATTATAATTAATACAGAAGGAGGGGTTTTATGGAGCAAACATTAGTTATTATAAAACCAGACGGTGTTAAGAGGGGGCTGATAGGTGAGATAATTAGTAGATATGAAAGAAAAGGTTTTAAAATTTTAGATGCAAAGCTAATAAGAGCTGATAGAAAGACTTTAGAGGAGCATTATTCAGAGCATAAGGGTAAAGATTATTTTGAAAAACTGGTTGCTTATATGATGGAAGGTCCTGTAATGGTAATGATTATAGAAGGTGAAGATGTAATAGAAGTAATAAGAAATATGAATGGACATAAAGACCCTAAGAAGTCATTACCTGGAACTATTAGAGGGGATTATGCAAATAGTGTAACTAAAAATATAGTACATGCATCTGACAGTATAGAAGCTGCTAAGAGAGAGATAAATATATGGTTTTAAAGAAAAGTTTAATAAGGTTAAGTAATAGAATGGGGAGTGAGTAAATTGGAGAAATTAAAATTAGGGTTATGTCAGTTATTAGTTAGTGAAGATAAGAAAGAGAATATAAAAAAGGCAAAAGAAATGATAAATAGAGCAGCTGACATGGGAGCTGAGCTTGTTGTACTACCTGAGATGTTTAATTGTCCTTATAATAATAGTTATTTTCCTAAATATGCAGAAAAATATCCAGATGGGGAAACTATCAAAATGTTATCAGAAGTTTCTAAAAAAAGAGGTATTTATTTAATAGGAGGCTCTATACCAGAAAAAGATGATGAAGGTAATATATATAATACGAGCTTTGTTTTTGATAAAAAAGGCAACATTATCGGCAAACATAGAAAAATACATCTGTTTGATATAGATGTTGAAGGGGGAATTAGTTTTAGAGAATCAGATGTATTGAGCAGAGGGGATAGTTTAACTATTGTAGATACGGGATATGGGAAAATAGGTGTGGCAATTTGCTATGATATTAGATTTCCTGAATTGTTTAGATTGATGGCTCTAAAAGGTGTCAAAGTTATAATTGTGCCAGCTGCGTTTAATATGACAACTGGGCCTGCTCATTGGGAATTATTGTTTAGAATGAGGGCATTAGATAATCAGATTTATATGATAGGTACAGCACCAGCTAGAAATGAAAGTGCATCGTATGTATCGTATGGCAATTCAATTATAACTGATCCTTGGGGAGGTATAGTAGGAAAATTAGATGAAAAAGAAGGAATTTTAATTAAGGAAATAGATTTAAAAAGAGTAGAAAAGATTAGAAAACAATTACCTATATTGAAACACTTGAGGAAAGATTTGTATCAGATAAGTTTGCAAAAATAGGGGGCATAATGCTCCTTTTTTTAATACATACCAAATCAAAAAGAACTTAAAAAGTATAACACATTTAATGAAATGTGATATAATATATATATAGAATTATTATAAAGGAGGAGCCTTTGATGGAAGTATACAAGTATATAAAATGGTTTAGAGAAGTAGATAAGAAAGATTTATCTATAGTTGGTGGTAAAGGAGCAAACCTTGGAGAGCTAACTAGAAATGGAATTAATGTTCCACCAGGTTTTTGTGTTACTTCAGATGCATATAATTATTTTATTGAATATTATAGTCTTAAACAAAAAATAGAAGATTTAATAAATGACTTAGATATAGAAGATTCTTCTGAATTATATGAAAGAAGTTCTAAAATAAGAGAATATATAGAAAGCTATGATATACCTGAAAATATTAAAACTGAAATAGTAGATGCATATAATGAGATTATTAAAGAGTTGAATATAAAAGATTTGTATGTTGCCATTCGAAGTTCTGCTACTGCTGAAGATTTACCAGAAGCTTCATTTGCAGGTCAACAGGACACTTATTTAGAAATAAAGGGAATAGAAGAAGTATTAAAGCATATCAAGAAATGTTGGGCTTCACTTTGGACTGCACGTGCTATTTATTATAGAGAAAAGCAAGGTTTTGATCATTTTGAAGTTTCATTAAGTGTAGTTGTGCAAAAAATGGTTAACAGTATAAAATCTGGAGTTTTATTTACTGCAAACCCTGTAACTAATGATATTAATGAGATAATGATAAATGCAAGCTGGGGACTTGGTGAGGCTGTAGTTTCTGGAATAGTTACACCAGATGAATATATTATTGATAAAAATACATTACAGATTAAAGATAAGAATATCGCAGAGAAAAACGTTATGATAGTTAGAAAAGACAATGGGGTTGGTACAGTAGAGATTGGTGTCAAAGACCTTTTAGGTTATGATAAAGCTATTTCACAATGCTTAAATGATGATGAGATAAAATTATTAAGCAAACAAGGAATTTTGATTGAAAAGTTATATAATTCACCACAAGATATAGAATGGGCTATTGATAATGATACTAAAGAATTATATATTTTACAGGCTAGACCAATTACAACTTTAAAGGAGAGTAAAGATATGACTGAGATCAAGACTAATCTGAATGTTTTAGTTAGAGGATTATCTGCATCACCAGGTATAAATAGTGGAAAAGTCATAAAGATAAATGATATTAACGAGATTTCAAGAGTTAAAGAAGGAGATATATTAGTAACTGTAATGACTAATCCAGATATGGTACCGGCAATGAGGAAAGCTGCAGCTGTTGTTACAGATGAAGGTGGAAGAACTTGTCATGCTGCCATTGTATCAAGAGAATTAGGAATCCCATGTATTGTTGGAGCAAAAAAGGCGACAGAAGTACTAGAAGAAGGTATGATAGTTACAGTAGATGCTACAAGAGGAGTTGTTTATGAAGGTAAAGTATTGGGCACAGATGATGAGAATAAAAACAAAAGAACAGAAGGGATTAGTTTAAATGAAGAAATACTGTACAAATTAGCACCTATTACAGGTACTAAAATATATATGAACTTGGGTGAACCATCAATCATAAGTAAGTATAAAAATTTACCTTTTGATGGAATTGGGCTTATGAGAACAGAATTTATTTTTTCAAATCTAGTAGGAGCTCATCCGATGTATTTATTAAAAAATGGGATGGAAGACTATTTCATTGAGAAAATGGCAGAGGGAATAACTTTAGTAGCTCAAGAAGTATATCCAAAACCAATAGTAGTAAGGCTAAGTGATTTTAGAACTAATGAATTTCGTGGGTTAAAAGGTGGAGAAGAAGTAGAACCAATTGAAAACAATCCTATGATTGGTTGGAGAGGTGTTTCAAGATATATATCTCCTGAATACGAGAAAGGCTTTAGATTAGAATGTAAAGCATTAAGAAAAGTTAGAGAAGAATATGGATTAATAAATGTATGGGCTATGCTTCCTTTTGTAAGAACAACATGGGAATTGGAAAAAGTAATGGAAATAATGGCTTCAGAAGGTTTAGAAAGAACAAATAACTTTAAAATTTGGATAATGGCAGAGGTCCCTTCTGTAATATTTGAAGCTGAAGAATTCGCTAAACTTGTTGATGGATTTAGTATAGGAAGTAACGATTTGACACAACTTATATTAGGTGCAGATAGGGATTCAGGAATTTTGAATAGTATGGGATATTTTGATGAAAGAAATCCAGCAGTTAAGAAGGCAATAAAAACATTAATAAAAGCAGCTCATAAATATGGTAAGACTGTATCTATATGCGGTCAAGCTCCTTCACTATATCCTGAATTTGCTGAATTTCTAGTGCAAGAAGGAATTGATAGTATAAGTGTCAATCCAGATGTAGTTGATTATACAAGAAGATTAGTTGCACATGTTGAACAGAAAATTATTTTAAATAAAATTAGAAAGCTATAAAAGTGAGTAAAGTAAACATATTTATGAAAATAAGACTCATGCGAAAAAATTTAGAGAAAACTTTAGATTCAAATTTTCAGAAAATCCTAACGCTCCCAATGAGTCGTCCTGACTCTGGGAAGCTGGCTTAGCGTCCATGCTAAGCCTACGGATTTTCTTTTAATTTTCATCTAGTTTTCTATCTAAATTTTTACAAGCATTCGCTTTTATTTTAATAAATATTTTAGAAAGGTTGTTCGATATTCGAAAAGCGAATAGCGAATGACGAGTAGCCAAATAATTTTATAATCCATAGAAAATTATAAACTTATTAATATTGTAAAAAATTTTAAATATAATTTCCGTTATGGATTTCAACAAAATCTTCCTAAATTTATTTAAAACAAAGATTTTGTTCCATTTTCAATTTTCAACTTTATATTTCCAACACCTAGCACCTAGTACCCAGTACCTAGTACCTATACAATCGCCGCCAATAGCAGTAATTCTTCATTATCGGCGTATATTTTATCAAATTGAGATATAGGAAGTGGATTTTTTCCTTTTCCGACTTCTATTGTATATCCTGGTCTATGATATTCTTTTATAAACCAATCTTTATATCCTGCATAGCTAGCAATACCATAAGCTTCAGCTAATGAATAGCCACTTACTTGAGAAAGTTTTTTTCCTATTTCTAATGCTTCAACTGGGGCTAGATTTTTATAGTTCCAATAGATTATTTCTCCTTGACTGTGATATGCTAAAACGAGCCTGAAATCATGTTTTCTAGTAAAATCTGCAACTGATTTGGATTCTGGTTCGGACTCAGGATAAGGACCTGAATATCTTGTAGGACCAGGACCATAGATTCCATATAAAGGTTCAGCTTTTTTGGACTCTTCCCATGAAGCATCATAATTATGATTTAAGTCTACACCATGTATATTAGCTTGCCATGTTTTAGAAAAATCCATACTTCCATTATTCCATTTAATTAGATCATCGTAATATGGATTATTATTATCTAAGCCGTTCAGTACTAAATCTATTCCATCAGGGTTTACCATAGGAACTATATAAATACTGCTTTTTTCAAATATTTCACGAGTATTATAACCTTTAATAGATTTATTTTCGCTATATGCTTTGCAAAAATTCTCAATAAATTTCATTAGTAGTGGAGTAGTTATCCATTCTAATGAGTGGTGAGCAGCATTATAAAACACTTCATTACTACCTTTACCTAATTTTAAATAATAAAGCTTTCTACCAAGTACACTTCTACCAATGCTACCTGATTGTAGAAAAGGATATCTGGCTAAAAGACCTTTTATATCACCTATTAAAATATCATAGGTGTAATTTATGTTAGTATCAACAATATCAATATTATAAGGAACTACTATTTTTTCACCAATGTTTAAGTTATAAGGTACTAAATTTGGATTAGCTGTAATGATTTTATCGATAGTCGTATCGTATTTTTCAGCAATATCAAATAGTGTATCTCCTTTTTGTATAATATAGTAATCATAACCTAAGATTAATCTTTTAATCTGGTAGTAAGTAGCTTTATCAATTTCTCCTGTGACAGGGAGATTTCTGTCTTTTTGGAAATTCTTTATAGCTATTTTAGTATTAATGTTGAAAATACCATTTATAGGACCAGTATAGTAGCCAGTTTTCTTTAAAGCTGCTTGTATCTTCATTATTTCAGTTCCAGTTGTGCCAAATCTTATTATCTTCATAACCACACCTCTTTTAAATTAAAATTTAGAGTTAAAAAAATAAATGACATACAACTAAGTGGCCTTATTATTAATTTATTGATAAAGAATAGATTTAGTTACTAAAGTTTATTCTAATTTCATTTTTTAAACAATATTTATTAGATGGCATTATCACAAAATAATCACAATTTAAAGAAAATTTAATTGACAAAAAAATCTAATTTAAATATAATGTAATTGGCTGATACAATTCCATAGATTTCAAGGTGTTCCTTTACGGAACTTAAAAGGGAAAGAGGTGAAAATCCTCTGCAGCCCCCGCTACTGTGAGTAGGGATGAAATCTTCCATAACCACTGGGTAACCGGGAAGGGGAAGAGAGTAAGATGAACTACGAGCCAGGAGACCTGCCTTGAAAGTCGTAGACTTATACTTCGGAGGGAAGTATGTAGTTCTTTTCATAGACGCATAGTTACCTCTATGTGTTTTTTTATTTCTTCTCTCAACTACATTTTCCCTTATTTGACTATATATGTAAGGAGCTGGTTTGTTGGCTAAAAAAATTATGCTTCAGGGGACAGGTTCTTCTGTGGGTAAAAGCATTATTACAGCAGCGTTTTGCAGAATTTTTAAAGAAGACGGTTATTCAGTTGCACCTTTCAAATCACAGAATATGTCATTAAATTCTTTTGTAACAAAAGATGGTTTAGAAATGGGTAGAGCTCAAGTTGTACAAGCAGAAGCAGCAAAGATTGAGCCTATTGTTGATATGAATCCTATTTTACTAAAACCAACTAGTCAAATAGGTAGTCAGGTTATAGTTAGAGGTAAAGTTTATAAAAATATGAAAGCAGAAGATTATTACAAAGAAAAACATAAATTGGTGGAAATAATTAAAAAGTCTTTTAATAAGCTTGATAAGTTATTTGAAATAGTAGTTATAGAAGGTGCTGGTAGTCCAGCTGAAATCAATTTAAGAGAAAATGACATTGTAAATATGGGGTTAGCAGAAATGGTTGATTCTCCAGTTATTTTAGTTGGGGATATTGATAAAGGTGGAGTATTTGCTTCAATTTATGGAACAATTATGCTTTTAGAAAAAAAAGAGAGAGATAGAATTAAGGGGTTTATTATAAATAAATTTAGAGGAGATATAAAAATACTTGAACCAGGTATCAAAATGTTAGAAGAAAAGATTGGCAAGCCATGTTTAGGGGTTATACCTTATATGGAGTTATATATAGATGACGAAGATAGTGAAACTTCAAGATTCAAGCAAAAAAATACAGGTGGTATTAATATTGGAGTGGTTAAAACTCCTTATATTTCTAATTTTAGCGATTTTACGCCGTTTGATTTTGAAAAAGATGTAAATGTTAGATATATAGTACAAAAGAAAGACTTTGATGATATTGATATGATTATATTGCCGGGCAGTAAAAATACTATAGCCGATATGAATTACATATTTGAAAAAGGCTTTGATAGAGAAATTTATAAAAAACATAAAAAAGGCATACCAATTATGGGCATATGTGGTGGATATCAAATGCTTGGTTTAGAAATTGTTGACTTTTATTCAGTAGAGTCAATATTAAAAAGAATTAATGGACTATCTTTATTAGAGATAAGGACTACTATGAAGAAAACTAAGTGCACAAAACAGGTTTTTGGAAAAATAATTGCAGATAATTGTTTTTTAGAGCAAAATATTGATTACAAAATAGAAGGTTATGAAATTCATATGGGTGAGACAGAACTTATTGGGGATTCAAAGCCATTTATCAAATTGGATGAAGGAAGATATGACGGGGCAATAAGTGCAGATGGAAAGGTATTTGGAACTTATTTACATGGGATATTTGAAAATGATAATTTTAGAGAAAAACTTGTTAATTGGCTGAAACAAAAGAAAGGTATAGAAGTATCTAATTGCAATATGAGTTATAAGGAGATTAAAGAGAAAGAATATGCTAAATTAGCTGAAATAGTTAGAAAACATGTTGATTTAGATGGTATAAAGAAAATTATGGGGTTGAAATAATGAAAATATATATTCTAATAATAGCAGTTATTTTAGATTACATTATCGGCGATCCGCATAATTGGCCACATCCTATAAAGTATATAGGTAAATTAATAGCAAAATATGAAAAGTTTATTAGAAAAAGCAATATATTATCTAAAAGAAAAGGTGGATTTATTTTAACTTTTGCAACTTTAACAACAGTTCTGGTTATAATTCATTATTTAATAAAATTTGCATATATTATACATTTTGAATTAGGTTTCATACTTTCAGTTTATTTAGTATATGCTTCCATAGCAGCTAGGTGTCTTGAGAAAGAAACAATGAAAGTCTATTATGCATTAAAAGAAGAGAATATTAATAAAGCAAGGAAACTGCTTTCTTATTTAGTTGGAAGAGAAACAAGTCAACTTCAAGAGAAAGAGGTAATTAGAGCAACAGTTGAAACTATTGCTGAGAATACAATAGATGGAGTAATTGCACCATTAATGTTTATAGGATTTGGACTAGCACTAGGCATACCTGTAGAAATGGCTTATTTTTATAAAACTATTAACACACTAGATTCAATGGTAGGTTATATTCACGAACTATATAGAGAAATAGGTTACGCTTCTGCAAAATTAGATGATGTAGTGAATTACATACCTGCCAGAGTAGGCAGCTTACTTATGCTTATTTCTGGGCTTTTAATTGGGTACGATTTTAAAAATGGATATATGATTTTAAAACGTGACAAAAGGAATCATAAAAGTCCTAATAGTGGGTATTCTGAAGCTGTGGTTGCAGGACTATTAAATATTCAGCTAGGTGGAACAAATATTTATTTTGGACAGAAAGTGTACAAACCTACTATAGGAGATAAAAATAGAGAGCTAAGTATTATCAATATAAAAGATGTAATAAAAATTATGTATGCAGCAGAGGTTCTATTAATAGTAATTATTGTTACGATTTTAAAATTACTGTAACTATAGTTTACTGAATGGAAGGAGTATTATATGAATAAGCACGGAGGATATTATGGAGAAAATCAGGAAAAAGTTTTAGATTTTAGTGTTAATATAAATCCCCTAGGTATAACTGAAAAAGTAAAAGAAAAGCTCATTGAAAGCATAAATACAATAAATAGATATCCAGAAATAGATGGAGAAAGCGTAAAGAAAGTATTAGCCGATAGATTAAATGTTGAAACTTCTCAAGTGATAATCGGGAATGGAGTAATTGAATTAATATACCTATTTGCAAGAGCTTTTTGTCCTAATAAAGTAGTTATTATACAGCCGACTTTTAATGAGTATTTAAGAGCATTTAATTTAACAGGAAGTATTATTTGCAATTATGAACTAACATATTCTAATGATTTTAATTTAGAAACAAATGCTTTGTTGGGGTATTTGAAAGAAACAAAGCCTGATTTATTAATACTTTGCAATCCTAATAATCCAACTGGTCATTTTATTAGATATAAAGACTTATTACCTGTTATTAGTTATATTAAAGAAATTGGAGCATATTTATTGCTTGATGAGTCTTTTATAGATTTTACTGACGAAGAATCATGTGTAAATCATGTTAAAGAATTTCCTATATTTATTCTTAGGTCAATGACAAAATTTTATGCTATTCCAGGATTAAGGCTTGGATACGGTATAGCTAATAGTAATATTATTAATAAATTGAATGAATACAAAGAGCCTTGGACAATAAATACTTTTGCTTTATCGATAGTTTCAACAATTTTAGATGATGAAGCATTTTATAAAGAGTCTAAAAAATGGCTGCAAGCTGAAAAAAGTTATTTATATAAAGAGCTAAAAAAAATGAAAAGTATTGATTTTTTTAATAGTCAAGCGAATTTTATTTTATGCAGAGTTAAAAAAGGCAATGCATATGAGATGAGAGAAAAATTAATGAAATATAATATCTATATTAGAGTTTGTGATGATTTTGTTGGGTTAGACAATACTTATTTTAGGGTTGCTATTAAAAGTCATAAAGATAATGTGAAGCTAATTAATGCTATAAAAGAGATTTTACAATAAAATACAATATATAAGCAGAAGGAAATTGGTGAGAATCCCATACGGTCCCGCCACTGTGATGAGGAGCCTATTAACATTTGCCACTGAGTTAATTCTTGGGAAGGCGTTAATAGGTGATGAATCTAAGTCAGGATACTTCGCTTATATATTTAAGTTTAAAGTCTACGGGGATATAGGCTTTAACTTAAGATTACTTATTTTAATATTGCTTAAGTTAAACCTTATCCTTTTGGATAAGGTTTTTTTAATTTTTAAATTATAAGGAGGGGTATCATGAAAAAAATTTCAAGAATTACAGTTTTATCACTTGTTTTAGTTTTAATATTATCAAGCTTGGCATTAGCTAAAGACGTAAAGATAAGTGTTGATGGTTTGGACAAAAACCTTAATATTGAAATTATTAATGCTAGATCTTATGTTGCATCAGAAAGCTTAAAAGACTTTGGATTAACTACAACTGAAAAAGGAAATGTAATAGTTGTTAGGAATGATGATGTAGTATTTGAGTTTATTATAGGAAGTAATCAAGTTAAGGTTAATGATTTATGTTTAACACTAGATGCTAGACCATATAAAAATGATAAGGATGTATACTTACCATTAAGATTTATACTTGAGACTTTAAATTATAAGATAGGTTGGGATAATGAGGCTAAAAAAGTTAAAGCTGAAAAACTTAAGGAGTTAACATTTCCTATTACAATCGTAGATGGTGACAATACATATGTTGTTGAAAAAGAGGCTAAAACTATAGTATCTATGGCTCCAGGAGTAACAGAAAAACTATTTGCTTTAGGTGTTGGAGACAGGATAAAGGGCAGAACTCAATATTGTAATTATCCTGAAGAAGTTAAAAATATTCCAAGTATTGGTACTCTGTATGAACCAAATTTAGAGTTAATATTAGATATAAATCCTGATTTGGTTATTGGCGAAACTCATTTTAAAGATGAGGTTATAGCTAAACTTAATGAAGCTGGTATAAAAGTTGTAGCTAAATCAACAGCTAAGGATATGGAAGGTGTATATGACTATATGCTTAAATTAGGAGCTATAGTTAATAAAAACTATGAAGCGAGAGCACTAGTATCAAGTTTAAGGGCAAAGGTTGATAGGGTTAAATATGAGTTGAAAGATTTAAAGGAAAGCGATAAGCCGAAAGTATATTATATAGTAGGAACAGGACAATGGGGAGAGTATACAGCAGGTAAAGATACTTTTATATCAGAGCTTATTTCACTAGCAGGTGGTAAGAATGTTGCTGATGATGTGGTAGGTTGGAAGTATAGTCTTGAAAAACTTATAGACCATGATCCAGATATTATCATAGGTGGACAGTTTAATGTCGATACAATGGTTAATGGTGAAAACTATCAAGTGTTGTCAGCAATTAAAAATAAAAAATATAAGGTAGTAAATGAAGACATATTTGTTAGAGCAGCTCCAAGAGCTATTAATGAAGGACTTAAAATACTGATAGAAACTTTCCATAAAGAAAAAATTAAAGACTTAGACTTTTAGTTTGGTGATTTAGATGACGTACTTAAAGCAAAAGAAATATTATAAAATTTATATATTTACATTATTGTTAATATTTATATTTATTTCTATAATAGCAACGACTTTGGGAACAGTAAAAATACCTGCAAAAGATGTTGTCAAAATCATTTTAAGTAAAATAAGTTTTTTAAGCAAAAAGATTGATATTAGTAATGTAAAGAAATCGAATATTTTTATAGTTATTAATATTAGATTACCTAGAATAATACTGGCTAGTTTAGTTGGTGCAGTACTTTCAATTGTAGGTACATGTTATCAGGCTATTTTTAGAAATCCAATGGCTGACCCTTATGTTATGGGTGCTTCTTCGGGGGCAGCCTTTGGTGCTACTTTTGGTATAATTTTTGGACTAAATAATACAATTTTAGGATTTGGACTAACATCTTTATTTGCTTTTGCTGGAGCGTTGTTAACTACATTGATAGTTTATAATCTGGCGAAAGTAGGTAATAAAATATCTACAACTTCTATTTTATTAGCAGGAATTGTTGTAAGCTCTTTATTATCATCGGTAATTTCGATAATGATGGTATTTAATCATAGAGAACTTGCGAAAATAGTGACTTGGACAATGGGGAGCTTTAATGGAGCGAATTGGAAGCAAATAATTATTGTTATTATCCCTATATTTTTTGGAGTAGTAGTTTTATCTTCAATGACTAAAGAAATGAATGCAGTAGTGATAGGAGAAGAAAGTGCAAAAAATTTAGGGGTGAATGTCGAATTAATAAAGAAGGTAATATTATTATTGTCATCTTTTTTAGCAGCTTGTGCAGTTTCGGTAAGTGGAATTATCGGTTTTGTTGGATTGATTGTACCTCATTTATTTAGACTGATATTTGGTTCAGACCACAGAATACTTATACCGATTTCAGTTGTGGGAGGAGCAATTTTTTTATTGATTTGCGATACTTTGGCTAGAACTGTTTTAAATGGAATTGAGATACCAGTCGGAATCATTACATCTATATTTGGCGGACCTTTCTTTCTTTATCTTCTTAGAAAATCTAAGCGTAATAAATTTATATAAGGGAGTATCTTTATGTCTAATGCTGTAGAACTTAAAAAAATATATTTTAGCTATGGTTTTGAGAATGTATTAGAGGATATTAGTTTAGCTGTCAAACAAGGAGCATTCATTAGTATATTAGGTCCTAATGGTTCAGGTAAGACGACTTTACTGAAAAATATGTGTAAATTATTGAAGCCGTTAGATGGGAAAATACTAGTTGATGATAAAGAGTTAAATAAAATAGCTTTTAAAGAATTAGCAAAAACAATGGCTGTTGTACATCAGGACATTAATGTGAATTTTGAATTTACAGTTCATGACATTGTTATGATGGGCAGGTATCCATATCAAAAAAGGTTTAAACCTGAATCTGAAAAAGATATAAATGTTGTAAAAAGAGCTATGGAAAATACTGAAACATGGGTTTTAAGAGAAAAAAGTATTCATGAAATAAGTGGTGGAGAAAGACAAAGAGTTATGATTGCTAGAGCATTGGCACAAGAACCAAAAATACTTTTATTAGATGAACCAATTTCACAGCTAGATATAAAACATCAGATAAATGTATTAAATTTATGTAAAAGGCTTAACAGTGAAGAAAAAATAACTATAATTACAACATTACACGATATAAATTTAGCTGCCAGGTATAGCGACTATATCTTACTTATGAATAAAGGAAAAATAAAGGCATTTGGTTTGCCAGAGAATGTATTGACAAAAGAGAATATTCAAGACGTTTATGGTATCGAAGTGAAACTAATAAAACTTCATGAATATAAAGTACCGTATATAGTTCCATTAAGTTTTTAGTCATTAGAGTCTTAACAAAAGAAGGTGGAATATTGAAAAATCTTATATTAATAACTGGTGGTGCAAGAAGTGGTAAGAGTACATTAGCAGAAAAATTAGCTAAAGAATTAGGGAAAAATGTAGTTTATATAGCTACAGCAATACCTTTTGATGAAGGTATGATTGATAGAATAGAAAAGCACAAAAATTCTAGACCTAAAGAATGGGTAACTATTGAAAGATATAGAGATTTTAATGAGCTTATAAATAATAAAGATTTTATTAAAGCAGATACTATATTACTTGATTGTATAACACTTATGATAACAAATTTGTTATTAGAAAGTGGACTAGATTTTGACAGATGCTCAATGTTTGATGTTGAAAAAGTTGAAAAAAATATTATTGATGAAATTGAAAAACTGTTATTTATAGTTGAAAAATCTAATAAAAGATTAATTATAGTTACAAATGAAGTTGGTATGGGAGTTGTACCAACTTTTAGACTAGGAAACATATTTAGAGACATAGCTGGTAGAGTAAATCAGTATTTAGCAAGACGCGCACAAGACGTTTATTTAACAGTTTCAGGAATACCTATTAAGATTAAGTGAGGTCGTTATGAAGAGTTTTTTATTAATGATAACATTTTTAACTAGATTGCCGATTAAAGTTAAGCTTAAATTTACCGAAAGAGATTTTATTAAAGGTATTAAATATTTACCAATAGTTGGTTTGGTAATTGGTATATTGCTATGGGCTGTAAGTCAAATTAACCATTTAATAGATAGAGCTGTAACAGTCTTATTTGTTTGGATGTTTTATATTTGGATTACTGGAGGATTGCATATTGACGGTTTAGCCGATTCTTTTGATGGTATTTTTAGCAATCGCAATAAAGAAAAAATACTAGACATAATGAAAGATAGCAGAATAGGTACTTTTGGTGTTATAGGCATTATTTTTGTTATATTACTTAATATCGTATTAAGTTATTTCATAGATTTCAAAGTACTATTAATTATACCTGTTTTAGGTAGAAGCTGTGGAATACTTTCATGTGCTATTAATACTTATGCTAGAAAAGATAAGGGGATGGGGAAGACTTTTGTTGAATATTCGAATTTCAAAAATGCTATATTCGTTATACTTATTACAATTATAATAACGATTATGTTTTTTGATTATATGCTAGCTTTCAGTGAAATACTCATATTTTTGTATGCTTTATTACTTGGCATATATTTTAAAAAGAAAATAGGCGGAATGACAGGAGATACTATAGGAGCAGTTATTGAATTATCTCAGACTTTTTCACTATTATTATTTTATTTGTTAAGGGGATTGATATTTTGAAATTAATCTTAGTGAGGCATGGAGAAACACAGGCGAATGTAGAAAGGATATATAGTGGTTGGACTGATTTTCCGTTAACAGATAGAGGAAAGGAACAAATTAACAATCTATTAGAGATTTTAAGTAAAGAAAATATTGATGTTTTATATTCAAGTCCATTATCTAGAGCTTTAGTCACAGCTGAGATTATATCAGAATATATAGGTAAAAAAATTTATGTTAGTGAAAAATTAAAGGAAATGAATTTTGGTATTTTTGAAGGGAAATCTTATAGAGAAATATCAGAAACTCATCATCTAGAATGGGAGAAATGGACAAATGATAATATCAAATACAGGATACCTAATGGCGAGAGTTTAATAGATATGTATAATAGAGTTACTCAGTTTATAGATGAATTAAAAGATAGAACTGGAACTTTTCTTTTGATCACTCATGCAGGAGTAATCAGAATTGTGATTACTTATTTGTTAAATCTAAATATGGATAAAATGTGGCATTTTAAAATATTGCCTGGATGTTTAGTTGAGATATTGTATGAAAATGATTTTGGTGTACTAACAAGGTTGATTTAGTAAACAAACACAAAAATTAAAAATACTAGATTTCAATTAGGGAGGTAAGGAAATGAATACAATTAAATCAGTTAAGCAAAATAATAAAACTATGAAAATAGTATATTGTGGGGTGCTTATTGCACTTTCAGCAGTAGGGGCATTGATTAAAATACAGGGAAGTATAGCATTTGATTCAATGCCTGGATTTTTTGCTGCGCTGTTTTTAGGGCCAAGCTATGGGGCTTTAGTAGCAGGATTAGGACATATACTTACAGCCGTTACTAGTGGGTTTCCTTTAACACTTCCAATGCATATTATAATAGCTTTAGAAATGGCATTATTCGGTTATTTGTTTGGAGTATTTTATAGAAAATTTAATTATGCAATAGCTATAATACTAGCAATTATTTTAAATGGTCCTATTGGGGCACTTGTTGCAGCATTTGCTTCAGTATTACTTGGATTACCTTTTAGTGGTTGGGTATTATTTTATGCTGTAATTATACCTCTTACATTAGCATCAGTTGCAAATATTGTATTAGCTTATTTGATTTTTAAAATAACAAACAAGTATAAGTTGAGGGTATAAAATGAGAGCAAGAAAATTTAGAGATTTGACTTTTGTAGAAATTAATGAAGAGCAATTATTAGTTATAGCTTGTGATTCAAGTGGAGCCATAGGGAGTAAGGAGAATGATATTGTAAAAGTTTCTCCTGATGTTTTAGGATATTTTACTACAAATGTTGCTTTATGTGAAGTTTTATCTGTTGGTGGAGAGCCATTAATTGTAGTCAATACATTATCTGTAGAAATGAATGATACAGGAAGTAAAATAATAGAAGGTATAAAAAGAGCCATTGAACCTTTATTAGTTAATAAAGATATTATAATTACAGGGAGTACAGAAGAAAATTTTCCTGTTATTCAAACTGGAATGGGTATTACTGTTATTGGTATTATAAATACCAAAAATTGGACTATGCCTATGACAAAAAAAGGAGCTATTGCTGCAATAGTTGGTTTACCTAAATTAGGGGAAGAAGTTATAGCGGATAATGGGGAAGAAACTTTTTCATTAAATATCCTTTTAGAATTAAAGAAGTATCCTTTTATACAAGAAATACTTCCTGTTGGCTCTAAAGGTATTTTATTTGAGCTAAAGGAAATGGCTAGAACGAATAATTTGGATTTGTGCATATTTAGTGATACAAAAGTAGATTTGTATAAATCAGCAGGACCTGCTACTTGTGCTATTGTTTCAATAGAAGAGAAATATTTTGATATACTGAAAGATAAATGTTCAATACCTATAAATAAAGTTGCTAAATTCTACTAAAAAACGAAAACCAAATTTTTCATTCTCTTGTTCCATCGCAGTCAGAATTGCAAAGCTTATAGCTTATTTCTAAATTTCCCTGAACAATATCATTCAAAAATGTTATTAAATCTTTAAGTATGTTAGTATTTAAAGAATAATAATTCCATTTACCTTTTTTTGTTACATTTACTAAATTAGCTTGTTGCAGTAATTTTAAATGATGAGAAACAGTTGGTTGAGACAAATCGAAGTTTTCACAAATATCACATACACACAATTCATTTTTTGAAATCATTTTGATTATCTCTAGTCGATTTTCATCTGATAGTGCTTTAAAAATGTTTACTAATTCTTTCAAAATAAAACCTCCTAAGCTACCTATAGATATATTTAAATCTATCTACAGATTAAAAGAATTTTTTAATAAAGTCAATACTTTATACTTATTTAGTACGCACCAAAACATGTGCTTAGTACATATTCTAAATATAGGTAGTGGTGGAGGATGATAATATGGTAAGTATTGAAAGTATTAAAGAATCTGAATTAGATGATTTATCGCTGTTATATGAAGAATTAACATGTAAGAAAAGTGATATGGATAAGATATATAACGTTTTTTCTACTATTAAAAATAATCCCAATTATTTTCTACTAGGTGTAAAATACTACAATAAATTGATTGGAAGTGCTATGGCTATAATTTGTAATGACCTTACAGGCGAATGCAGACCATTTATGGTTGTTGAAAATGTGATAATTAAAAAAGAATTTCGCCAAAAGGGCTTTGGAAAAAAATTATTTGAACATATCGAAAATATTGCAAAAAGACATAATTGTTATTTTATAATGTTTGTATCTAACATAAAAAGAGTAGGTTCACACAAATTTTATGAAAAACTTGGATATAACAGTAAAAATAATTTAGCTTTTAAAAAATATCTATAGAATAAGGACTCGGTAAGAGTCCTTTTAAATATCTATAAAATCAACAAAATATTAAGAATATTTAACCAAATACAGTTATTATAAGATTGAAAAGAATATATAGTTGTTATATAATGTAAGGAAATTTATAAGGAAAGAGGGATACTATGGGGGTACTTAAAAGATTTAATAATTACAGAGGATTACCAAGGAGTATATATATAATATTTTTAGCTCGAATAATAAACAGTATGGGGGCTTTTGTTTATCCTTTTCTAACTTATTTTTTTGTTGAAAATTTAGGTCTTGGAGAACATACAGCAGGAGAATATATTTTATTAGCGTCAACTGCTTTTGTACCTGGTTCATTAATAGGAGGGAAATTAGCAGATCATTTTGGCAGGAAGAAAATTTTGCTTTTATTTCAAGGGTTAGCAGCTTTAACATTGATTCCGTGTGCTTTTTTAGGAAATTCTATGATGATACCATGGCTTTTAATTTTATCTAGTTTTTTTGGTGGGGCTGCAAATCCTTCGAGTGGAGCAATGGTTACAGATTTAACTAATCCCAATAATAGACAAGAAGCTTTTTCTCTACTATATCTTGGTACTAATTTAGGGATAGCTGTTGGCCCATTGATAGCTGGATTTCTATACAATAATTATATAGAATGGATTTTTTTAGGTGATGCTATAACTACATTTATTTCTTTGCTTTTAGTTTTGATTTATGTTAAAGAGACTATTCCTTCTGAGGATGAAGTAAAAGATTCATTCAATAAGAAAGATGATGAAAAAGCAGAAGAAGGAAATATAATTTTAGTTTTACTAAAAAGACCAGCTTTATTAGCATTTTCAGCAGTATCGACTATTTATTCATTTGTGTATTCACAGCATTCATTTAGTATACCTCTTCAAGTAAGAGAAATATTTGCTGTTAACGGACCGAAAGTATTTGGATGGGTTATGACAACAAATGCTCTTTCTGTAATAATTTTAACTGTTTTTATAACTGTAATTACAAGAAATAATAAGTCAACAACTAATATAGCTGTAGCTGGAATTTTTTATTCTATAGGCTTTGGAATGCTATATTACATTAATAGTTTCTATCTGGTTATATTATCTACAGTTGTTTGGACAATAGGCGAAATACTTATTGTTACAAATTCAAGTGTCTACATTGCAAATCATACACCAATTTCACATAGAGGTAGATTTAATGCAGTGCTGCCAATTATATCTGGGTTTGGATATGCTGTTGGCCCTGTAATTATGGGTAAATATATAGAAGCAAATAGTGTAAGAATGGTTTGGCCAATATTATTTGTATTATCGTTAGGAGCTGCAACTTTGATGTATTTGCTTTCTTTAACTGAAAGAACTGAAGTGCGACTTGTTAAAGATAATTAATGTATTTTTGCATAATAAAAGGAGTAGAAAGTTCTACTCCTTATTTATGTATAGTATACCTACAGTATTAGGACCACAGTGACTTGAAATTACACAACCTGCATCTGTGATAATAACTTCTTTAACATTTAAATTATTTTCAAGTTCATTTTTTAAATATAAAGCATCTTCATACCCCATAGAATGAGTTACTATAATACGTTCTAAATCTATATTGTTGCTTTCTTTTATTGTATTTTCTAACATTTTATCAATTATTTTTCTTCTTTTTCCTCTGGCTTTTTGTCCTAATATCATTGTACCGTTTACTACTTTTACTATTGGCTTAATTTTTAGCATACTTCCAACAAAACTTTGTAGAGCAGAACATCTTCCACCTTTGTATAAGTAATCAAGAGTATCTATTACAAAAGATGTTTTTACTAAAGGTATTTTATTTCTTAATTTATCACCAATTTCTTTGATTCCTAAACCTTCTTTTGCATAATCAACAGCTTTTAAGACTAACAGACCAATGCCTGTTGAAAGATTTAAAGAGTCTATTATTTCAATTCTGTTATCTGGGAATTTACTAGCTGCAATTTTTGCATTTTGTAAAGTTGAAGATATCTTTGAAGATAATCCAATGTATATTATATCTTTTCCTTCATCAATGTATGGTTTAAAAGCCTCATAAAAATCAGTTGGTGAAGGTGCTGAAGTTTTAGGCAGTATTCCATATTTATCAACTAAGTCATATAATTTTTTTGTATTTATATCTATTCCGTCCTTATATGTTTCATTACCAAAGCTTACATAAAGAGGTACTACAGAAATATCGTATTTTTCAAGGATTTCAGTCGAAAGATCACAAGTACTATCAGTAAATATTTTTATGTTATTCATTTTGCATCCCCCTTTTTCTTTAAAATAACTGTTCACATTAATTATATTATAAAAATCCAAGAAAATATTAAAGTTTAAATAAAATTAGATAGGGTAAAATATAAAGAAGAATCAAATCTTCAGTTTAGATAAAATTAAAGTAAACAATATTTTTGAAAGGTATTTTAAATCTTAATTGTAACATTATGCTAAATAGTATAATATAGATATATATATAAATTGAAAGGGGAATTTGATGAGTATTAAAGTTATTGCCGATAGTGGTTGTGATTTAAATGACAAGTTAAAGAAAGAGAGGGAAATTGATATTGTTCCTTTATCAATACAAATTGATGATAAACATTATAAAGACGATGAGCAATTAGATACAAAAGATTTACTAAATCAAATGAAAAATAGTGACAATGTTCCTAAAACAGCAAGTCCTTCACCTATGGAATTTATAAAACGATTTAAGGAAGCTGAAAGTATTTTTGTAGTTACTTTGTCATCTTCATTAAGTAGTACTTATAATAATGCATTGATGGCTAAAGAAATGTATAAAGAACAGTTTCAAGATAAATTTATACACGTTTTTGATTCGTTGAGTGCTTCAGTTGCAGAAACACTGATAAGCTTGAAAATATTAGAACTTGCTAAGAAAAATTATAAAAATTTAGAAATCGTTGAAAAGGTAAATGAATATATTAATGAAATGAGAACTTTGTTTATTTTAGATTCTTTAGAAAATCTTATCAAGTCAGGTAGAATGAGCAAGTTAAAAGGCAGAATAGCAACAGCTTTAAATATAAAACCTATTTTAGGTGGAAATAAAGAAGGTAAAATTGAATTGATAGACAAGGCAAGAGGTTCGAAAAAAGCATTTAAAAGGCTAGTTGAGTTGATAGGTGAAAAAGGTGAAAAGCTAGAAGAAAAGATTTTAGGAATAGCTCATTGTAATTGTTTGGAGAAAGCAGAAAAATTTAAAGAGGAAGTTATGAAAAGATACAACTTTAAAGATATCATTATTGTAGATGCTGGTGGTATAAGCACAGTTTACGCAAATGATGGAGGCATAATAATAGCATTTTAGTATATTTAACCTACGATTTGAAAATCGTGGGTTTTTTTCTTTTAATTCAGTGGTATAAGTGAGTCTGCCACTCTTTTTTTGTTCTATAATCACAAACGCTAATTTAGTGAATATATTGATATTATAAGGTTGAATGGAGGTGAATATATGGCTATTTCTCAATCTGATTTTGTTTTGAGTGAAATTCCTGATCCAATAAAAGTTGTTTTAGGAATGGATGGAATTTTTAGGTTGATGTTTAAAAATACAAGTGCGACAGAAAGAGGATATAATCTAACTGTAGAAATGACGTTACCAGATGGAGTATCATATGTGGATAGTTCAATAATACCAACATCAGTAGAAGAAAACCCGGATGGAACTGTTAAAGTATCATGGATAAACATAAAAGATTTAGCACCAAATGAAATAGATTACAGTATTGAAGTCAAGGTGAAATCAGATGATACATTCAGAAGTACAGGACTGCCTGTGCCTTTTGATGTACCTTTGGTAAGTGTAGATATAACTGCGACAGTAGATACACTGCCAAGAGGAGATGAAGATATAGGTAATGTTAAAATAACCAAAACAGATTCAGCAAACTTCATACCTCTTAGATATAATCTTTTAAAAACAGCTCCAAGTAAGATGCCTAAAGGAGCAGGATTAATATCACCAGATTTATCACCATTATGGCCATATCAATATAAATTGACAGTAATGAATAATATAAGAGAACCATCTACTGTTACACTGATAGATAATTTACCAAATGGAGTAAGATATTTAGGTGGTTTAACAGTAAGTGGTCCAGATTCAATAGAACTATCATCACCGAATATAATCGTACCAACTCCTGGACCAGATTGTCAGGATTATGTAACTTTAGATTGGCAAACAGTAACGTTATCAGAGGGTTCAGTAAACATAATAACTTTTGATGTAGCAATTTGGGATAACTATACAGAGGGATGTGAAGAAAATAGCGGAGAAAGGATACCGCACTCAACACCACTTCAGAATGTAGCGATATTAGAAGGGATATCAGGGCCGGTACAAGCAGTAGCTACTACTAGAGCAATGGATGCTACAATAGATAAAACGGTAGATAAAAAAATAACAGATGTAGGAGAGATTAACACATATACTTTGACATATAAAATAAATCAATATGATGATATAGATTCATTTACGATAACAGATATAATAGAAGACGGTCAGGAATACAATGTAGGTTCAGCATCATTAGCTCCTGATTCAGTTACAGTAAATCCAGATGGAACTACAGAATTAGTATGGAACTTAGGTTATCTCAGTAAAGGAACAACAGGAACAATAACTTTCACAACAACAGTAAAATCAAATTATTCAAGTGGAGAACCAGTAAGTTCTGATGATGTTTTATCAGATAATGTAAACATAGATGGTATTAACCAAACAACATTAACAAATACACCGGATACTTCGAGTGCAAGTTCAATAATACGAAAGCCAAATATAAAGAAAGAAATATTAAATTATTACTATAAAGATGGGACCTTAAAGCCTATGAATGTAGCAGCACCAGGTGATGAAGTAGAGTTTAGGATAACATACAGTTCAGTAGGAATAACAGCATCACAGAAAAATATAGAGATAGATGAATATGCTCCACTTAATATGGGGCCATTAACAGCGGGTATGCCTATAACTTATGGTGGGACTTTACCAGGGCCATTTACACCAGTTACAGTATCACCAAATGGTCTTAGATGGTCAGCAGGAACAGTACCAGGGAATACAATATGGACAGCTACGTTTAAAGTACCAGTACAAAATATAGATTTTGTAGGTGCAAGAAATAATTTAGCCAAGTTAGCAGGAGAAAATACAAAAGGTTTTGCTTATAGCGAAAGAGATCAGGTAGAAGTAGTATTTGGAGAACCTAATATACAATTTCAAAAGACAGTAACAGGACCGAATATAAATGCAATAAAAGCAGGAGAGACATACACATATAGCATAACAATATCGAATATGCAGAATGCAGAAGGAACAGTAGTAGATGCGTTTGAGATGGATTTAACAGATGTAATACCAGATGGGTTGACATATGCAGGGACATATACAGTTACAGGAACAGGAGAATATGACGATCCAGTATTTTCAGGTCAGAATGTATCAATGACGATAAAGAAATTAGCACCAGACGAGAGTTTGACATTAAGCTTTGATGTAACAGTAGATTCGACGATAGTAAGTGGCCAAGTATTTACAAATAATGCTGTATTACAAAGACCTTATTCTCAGCCTGATAGGTCATACCAATATCCAGGTGAACCTTTTACAGCTCAAACTACTTTAAAAGCAGAGAGTATAGAATTATTTAAATTGGTTAAACCACTTTTTGCAAAAATAGGAGATATAGTCACTTATATAATACAAGTAACTATACCAGAAGGTACAAACGCATATAATGTACAGGTTATAGATACTTTTCCAGATACAACGCAAACATATATAGCAGGAAGTGCAACAAAGGATGGAGTACCAATTACACCTACAGTTTCAGGAGGAACAGTAATATTTCCAGTGATACCGTATATAGATGCTACGGCTAGTTCTGTTGATATAATATATGCTTTTGATGTTAGAGTTATAGGAGGAACTCATGAATACCCATATATTGAAAAGCAGATAAACAAAGCTGAGGTAAAATGGGATATGGATATTTCAGGACCACCAGCTGTGCCAGTTAGTACTTCAGCAACACTAGAAGTAAGGACTCCTCATTTAAGAGGGTTAAAGGAACAGCGCAATGTAACTAAAGGAGGCAGATTTACTAAAAGAGGCATTAATTATGAAGTGGGAGATGTAATAGAATATAGAATATCAATTACGAATGATGGAGCAGAGACGGCATTTAATACAATTGTTACAGATGAATTAAATTCACTTCTTTCATTCAATTCAGGTTCAATTATAACGACACATGGCACAGCAATAGAATCAGGAGGTACTATTACTTGGAATATACCGATATTAAATGTAGGGGAAACAGCAACATTAATGTTTTCAGTAACGACATTACCTGGGGTTGCTGCAGGAGGAAGAATACCAGATAAAGCCTCTTTCGTTTATAGCACTAATAATAATGGATTTGAAGTAACTTATGGTCCAGATAAAACAAATACAGTTAGGTTAAGAGCTCCGAAGGTTGGTATAGAGAAAAGTGCATCGATAACAGAAGGTGAGATAGGAGACGACATAACATACACAATAACCATAACAGTACCAAATGGAACAATAGCATATACGCCACTTATAGAAGATATATTACCAGTAGGGCAGACATATATAGGGCCAGCTACCAGACAAGAATTACCAAACCCACCAACAACAGTCGTACCGACAATATCGGGTCAGACAGTTACTTTTCCTATTAATTCAGATATAGATGCAACTAGTGGTCAGAGAACTATTATCTATACTTTCCTTGCAAGAATTACTAGTGCTACTCATAATCCACCTTTTTATGAAATTCAAACTGATACTGCAAAGGTAAAATGGGCTATTACTTCTGGCGGCTCATTTAAGAGAGAAGAAGAGGATGAAATAAATATAACAGCAAGAACTCCAAACATAGCAATATTGAAAGAGCAGACGAACTTTACGAATGGAGGAAGTTATACAACAGAAAATATATCAGGTTTACCAGAAGATTTGATATATTATCGTTTGACAGTAACTTCGAATGGAGCTTCGCCAGCTTATAATGTCAATATACAGGATGTGTTAAACAGTAATGTAACGTTTGTAGGTATAATTTCAGGGCCTACAGAAGGAAGTGTTGTATTATCTGGAAATATATTGACATGGAATATACCTCAGTTAGATACTGGAAATTCAGCAACACTTGAATTTGCAGTTTCAATAAATTCAGGAATAGGTGCTGGAGCAGAGATAACAGATAATGTAACGTCAACTTATGATTCTAATGATGTAAATCCTATCACGTATACAGAAGATTCGAACTCGGTTTTATTGAATATACCATTATTAGAAATTGAAAAGACAGCTTCTACGAATGTTGCTGCTATTGGAGATACAATAACGTATACGTTAAAAGTTACAATACCTTATAAAGTTAATGCATATAATTTAGTTATTAAGGATGTAATACCAGCTCGACAGCAGTATGTACCTGGAAGCTGGTCACCAGGAACACCAACTATATCGGGTAATGAAATAACATTTAATGAACCAACTACACCACAAACAGGACCACAGACTTTAATTTATACATTTCAAACAACTGTCATAAGTGGTACGACAACCTATCCATATACTGAAATACAAAGGAATTTAACAGAAGTTATATGGGATATTACACCTACAGGACCTGAAGCACCTCCAGTTTCAGATTATGTTGATGTTGAAATTAGAAGTCCTCATATAATTGTACTAAAAGAACAAAGGAATGTTACGCAAGGTGGTAGTTTTACAACAGGAACTTTATTAGGAGTAGCTACAGGAGATATAGTGGAATATAGAATAACGCTTACAAATGATGGTGCAAATACAGCATATAATGTTATAACGACAGATAATCTTGATCCTTCTCTAACATTTACTGGTGTTGTAATATCACCACCTGGAACTGTAACGTCATCTGTTCCATTAGGTTCGCCTGATGGTACTATAACTTGGACAGAAACAAGTATTGCGGCAGGTGAAAGTAGAGTATTAGTTTTTTCTGTTCAAGTGAATTCTGGACCACCACCAGGAACTAGTATATTAAATCAAACTTCAACAGTATATGATACTTCGCCAACAAATCCAACAACTTTAGGACCAGAGTTATCAAATATAGTAGGTTTTAATTATACTCTACCTAAAATAACTAAGAATGTTGATAAGAGTAGTGTTTTTGTAGGCGATACTGTAACTTATACGATTGAAATAACTATACCAAATGGTAATATAGCTTATGATGTGCAAGTAGTAGATAATTTGCCACCTAATCAAAGTTATGTACCTGATAGTTTAACAAGGAATGGAGTTCCGATCATACCATCTCCAACATTAACATTCCCGCAAGAAGGTACAATAGATGCTACAGCAGGGGCTGTAACGATAGTTTATACATTTAAGGCAGTTATTGATTCAGTAAGTACGTCTCCACAGGATATACAGATAAATACAGCAACAATTAATTGGAATACTGCTCCAGGAGGGCCAGCTGGAACACCACAAACTGATACAGTAGAAGTATATGTAACAGATCTTAATATTGAATTGTTAAAAGAACAAAAGAATTTTACTACTGGAGGTTCATTCACGACTGATCTTATACAAGTTTCTGTCGGAGATATTATTCATTATCAATTGACAGTTACAAATCCAAGTCCAACTTATACACTTTATAATGTTACTGTTGAAGATAATTTAGATAATTTACTAAAATTTATTAGTGAAGTTATTTTGCCACCAGCTGGAGTTATTGTTCATACAGGAGAATCGAGTAATGGCAAAATCATTTGGTCGATACCATCTATTCCACCATTGACAAGTTATAGTGCAGTTGTTGCTGTTAAAGTATTACCTGGAGGAGTAGCACAAAGTAGTATTTCAGATAATATATCAGCAACTTTTTCAGTAGTTAGTGGACCTAGCCCAACCTATGGACCTATACTATCAAATTCAGTTGAAGCTAAGCTTCCTTCATTACAAATCGATAAATCTGTGTCAAAAGATGATGTAGAAATAGGCGAAATTATTGAATATACGTTAAGTGTTACAGTACCAGAAGGAACTATTGCATATAATGTGGTTTTGACAGATATTTTACCAAATGGGCAAGTTTATGTAGGTGAAGCTACTAAAGATGGAGTATTAGTTTTTCCAAGCATATCAGGACAATTAGTAACATTTGATACTGAAGATTTAATAAATGCAACGACAAGTAGTGTAACCATTGTATACACTTTCAAAGCTAGAATAGTAATGGGGGCTGCATCAGATCCATATATAGAAACTCAAATAAATAATGCAGAAGTAAACTGGAATATAGATGCATCAGGTACACCTGCAGTACCTTCAAAGACATCAAAAGATGTTATAGTAAGAAGTCCATTTTTCCTAATTACAAAAGAACAAAGCAATGTAACAAAATTTACTGGTTATGAGATAAATCCTATTTTTGTAGAAACAGGTGATATAGTAGAATTTAGATTATCAGTAGAAAATCTAGGTAAAGCGCCAGCTTACAACGTTGTTATAACAGATGTACTAGATCAATTTGAAGATTATAAAGGAGTAGTAGATATTTCAGCTGGTACTATTGCATTTGATGCATTAAATAAAAAGCTTACTTGGATAATAGATGTATTAGATGTTGATACTGTAGAAGTGTTAAGTTTTAGAGTAGAAATATTAGGAGGAATATCTGCAGGTGGTGAAGATTCTAATATAGCTACTGCTTATTACGACACTAATCAAATAACTCCTATAACTTATGGACCATTTAATTCTAACGAAGTTGTTCAAATATACCCTAATGTACGGATAGCAAAAACATCAAATATTGATAATGCTGCTGTTGGAGATATAATAACTTATACTGTTGAATTTATTTTACCGAAAGGAACTGTGGCATATAATGGACAATTTACTGATATATTACCAATAGGACAAATATATAATGGTAATGCAACACTAAATGGGGTTCCTATTACTCCAGAAGAAGTGGTTGGTCAATTCATAGCGTTTCCAAAAGTCCCTTATGCAGAAGCTGTAGGTGCAGATGCTGTATTTAAGTATAAGTTTGAAGCTAAAGTTGTATCAGCTATTGTAGATCCTGTAAGTTTAGTAGAAACACAAACTAATGAAGGATATGGTAATTGGGATCTTGAACCAGGTATTCCAGCTAATCCAGTAAATGATGTCAAAGAGATTAAAGTTACAGATAGTACAGTAGATATTTATAAATTTCAAAGAAATGCTTCGAAAGAAGAGAATTTCACAGATAATCCAATATATGCTTATCCAAATGAAACTATAGAGTTTAAGATACAAATAGTTAACACAGGGCCAAGAACAGTTTATGATATTGAAGTTGCTGATATATTATCAGACAAATTGAAATTTATTGAGTCTATATATGTACCAGCAGGTACCATTTTAACTCATAGTGGTGAAACTCAGGGAGGTACAGTTAAATGGCTGATATCATTACTTGAGCCAGGAGATTCTTTGGAGGTTATCTTTTCAGTAAAATTACTTGATGCTGTAATAAGTCCTATTTTCAATAAAGCTTTGGCTAGTTTTAGAATTAGTGAAACAAATCCAGATAGATTTGGTAATTTGTCATCAAATACAACTCAGATAAATATACCTCTTCAATCTGAATGTATTATTGCAGAAAAGATTTATAGTCAGTGTTTGAAAAAGATATGTCTTTATGATATAGAGCTAAATATTCCACAGGGTTATATGATAGATAGTATAAAATTTAATAAAGGAGAAATTGTACCTGGTTCTTTAAAAATAATAGAAACAGCTAAGCAGCATTTTAGAAGAGTTACTTTTTTAGTAACAATTAGTTATATTATAAGGTTAAGAAATGAACTGAATGAGTATTTAGAGTTACAATGCAAGTTACCGGATTATGAAGTCAATATAGTTATGTTCATACCAGAACATAATGATGAACAACAATTTGATATTTTGCTAGACACATATAGTAATGTACTTTATATTGATGAAATAAATAAAACATTTATAGTAGGAATTTATAATATTGTATCGGCTGCATTAAAAACACAACTACTAATTCCTTCATTTGGTTATTGTCAAGATATTTTAAAATATGAATGTGAAGGTATGTGTGAAGATTTTGGTGATATGAATATAAATTCATATGAAGATTTTTATCCAAAGCAAGAATAAAATAGTCCCCGATTTTTTAGGATTGAGCTTGTAGATAAAATAAATTATTTATGAAAATAACGCTCATGCGAAAGAATTTAGAAAAAACTTAAGGCTCAAATTTTTAGAAAATCCTAATGCACCTAATCAAGACGTCCTGTCTTGTAGGATGCTGGCTTAGCGTCCTGCTAAGCCTACGGATTTTCTCAAAAATTTTCTCCTAGTTTTCTAAACTAAATTTTTTCAAGCATTTGCTTTTATTTTCATGTATTTTTTAAAAGATTAACTTTGTTTACAAGTTCAAATAATCCCTGATTTTTTCGGGGATTATTTTTTGATAGATTTATATTAGAATATACTTAAGAAAATATGGATATATTTTTTTGAATGATGATATAATTTAAATAATAAATAGTAACTAATATTATGAAGGGTGGTAAATTTATGGGTGATATTATTGATTACAAAATTTATGGAGATGACATGCAGATTGTTGAGATTGAATTAGATCCTAATGAGGGAGTAAGAGCAGAAGCAGGTGCTATGATGTATATGGAAGACGGTATAGTTATGCAAACTTCTACTGGTGGAGGACTGTTTAAAGGTTTCAAGAGGATGATTACAGGAGAGAGCTTTTTTATTACAACATTTATGTATCAGGGTAGAGGAAAAGGTCACGTTGCTTTTGGAGCACCTTATCCTGGGAAAATAATACCTATTCAATTAGAAAAATATGGTGGAAGATTTTATTGTCAGAAAGATGCTTTTTTATGTGCGGCTAGAGGTATTGATATAGATATAGCTTTTACAAGAAGATTAGGAGCAGGCTTTTTTGGTGGAGAAGGTTTTATACTTCAAAAATTAGAAGGTAGTGGTATGGCTTTTATTCATGCAGGTGGTACAATTATAAAAAAAGAGCTAGCCCATAATGAAACCATACGTGTAGATACAGGATGTATTGTTGGTTTTGCACCGACTGTTGATTATGATATTCAATTTGTTGGAGGATTCAAAAATGCATTGTTTGGCGGGGAGGGTCTTTTTTTAGCTCAGTTAAGAGGACCTGGAGAGGTTTATTTGCAAAGTCTACCTTTATCACGTTTAGCTGATAGAATATATGCAGCAGCACGTTTTCATCAAGTTGGTGAAAAAAGAGGAATAGGAGCTAGTATTTTAGGAGAAATATTTGATGGCGATTAGATTGATATTTTTGTATTGAATATATTAAGCTATATGGTATAATAGAAAAAAATAGAACAAAAAGCTATGACTAAGAGTAGTAGGCATATACCTAACTAAAGCGATTCGAGGATGGTGGGAGCTCGAAGTTAAGGGTATGCTGAATGGACTTAGGAGTGTGGATTCGAAATTCAAGTAGAATTCAACGCATGCCTGCGTTATGGGCCAAAGTGGACACAGAGTCAAGTAGAGTGGTACCGCGGAAGCTAACCTTTCGTCTCTATAAATATAGAGAAGAAAGGTTTTTTTCATAGATTAAAAAGAAAAGGAAGGTGAGAAAATGAGCGATAAAAAAGTAATTTTAAGCGGAATTAAACCTTCAGGAGAATTGACACTTGGTAATTATTTAGGAGCAATAAAAAATTGGATTAAGCTTCAGGATGAGTATGAATGTTTTTATTGTATTGTTGATTTACATGCTATTACTGTACCTCAAGTGCCAAAAGATTTAAGAAGAAATACTTTAGAGATTTTAGCACAGTATATTGCTAGTGGGATAGACCCAGATAAAAATACTATTTTTATTCAGTCTCATGTTAGTGAGCATGCAGAATTAGCTTGGGTTTTGAACTGTTTAACTTATATGGGTGAATTAAATAGAATGACACAGTTTAAAGAAAAATCCAGAAAAAACGAAGCTAATTTAAATGCGGGGTTATTTACTTATCCTGTATTAATGGCTGCAGATATATTATTATATCAGGCTGATTTAGTTCCTGTTGGTGAAGACCAAAAGCAGCATTTAGAATTAGCTAGAGATATAGCTAAAAGATTTAATAATAGATATAGTGAAACATTTAAAATTCCAGAAGTTTATATATCTAAAATAGGAGCTAGAATAATGAGCTTACAGGATCCTACAAGTAAAATGTCTAAATCAGATGGCAATGAAAATGGATATATTTTACTTAAAGATAGTCCAGATACTATCAGAAGAAAGATAAAAAGAGCTGTTACAGATTCATTGAATAGAGTTAAGTATTGTGATGAACAGCCTGGAATTAAAAATTTGATTACTATTTATTCTAAGCTTTCAGGTGACAGTATTGAAGAAATTGAAAAAAGGTATGAAGGACAAGGATATGCGAAGTTCAAAGATGATTTAGCTGAAGTAGTAGTTGAAGGATTAAGACCTTTAAGGGAAAGATTTGAAGATTTAATGAAAAATAAAGATTATTTGGAGAAGGTTTATATTGAAGGAGCAAATAAAGCACAAAGAGTAGCAAGAAAGACTCTAAGCAAAGTTTATAGAAAAGTTGGATTTATTCAGAGAAAATTTTAAAGATGCAAAAAGTACCCCCCACTGTGTAATCATTATTGTGGGGGTATTAATATATCTTGAAAAGTGAATATTAGTGAAATAAAATTTTTATTGAGCAATATGAACAGTATCGACAACAGTTCTTTTTACATAGCTGTCTCCACAAAGGCAGCGATATTCCTGTTCTTTATATTTTTTATAAATATCACATTTGAAATAATAATCATCACTACTATCATAGTGCAAATGTGTAGCATAATAAATCCAATCAGTATATGTAGGGTCTCCTGCTTTTTCATATCGATGCGGTCCTTGCCATATAGGACAAGGAACATAGTTTGGACTAATTAAAGAACCTTTTTTAAAGCTGATATTTTCTTGTGCATATATGGATTCAATAGGCACAAGTATTATTAAAGCTAGAAGAAAAAGTAATATAAAACGTTTTTTAAACATATAAAAAACCCCCTTTTAATGTTTTAATTTATTAAAAATTAATCCTAATAGTAGCATAATGTATTTTTTTAACACGTCAAGAAAAAATTGACATAAAATCAATATTATATTACAATATATTAAAAAAAGGTATAGGAGGCATAATATGAATACGAATATCAGAAAACTATTTGCATTATTTATAATTATAAGTTTAATAACCGGATGCACTCAGTCAATTTTTACAACAAAAGACAATGATACGCTACTTCATACATTGTCTTCAGATTTATATAGAGGACGCATGATTGGTACAGAAGGGAATATTTTAGCAGAACAAAAGTTAGTTGATATCTTTAAAACTATAAGGTTAGAACCTTATGATGGAAAAAGTTACTTATATGAGTATGAGCAAACTTATTATCCTTTGGACAAGCAGAAAATTACGATGATGATAATGTTTAATAATGAAAAGTCTTATCGTTTAAAATATGGAAAAGATTTTCTAGAGAAAATTCCTATAGCCAATTTTGATATGGAATGTCCCGTAATATCAAATATAAATGAGTTGCCAGATAAAGATGTTTTTATATTAGTAGATGGAATGCAGGTAGATGATTTTGAACTTACAAAGATTATGGATTTAGAAAACATAAAAGCAGTTTTATTTAAGACAGATGTATTAAGAAGAAATATAAGGGTATGGCCAAAAAGTAAACCTTTTTTTCAATTAGAACCGTCTATATATGATAAACTTGTTAATGCATCTAATTCAAAAGCACATATAAAAGTAGAGATGACTGAGGAAAAAATAAGAGCAAATAATGTTATAGGGAAGATAACAGGAAATGGTAATAAAGAAGCATTAATTATATCAGCTCATTTTGATCACGTTGGATGGGCAGGAGATACCATTTACAATGGGGCATTAGATAATGCATCTGGGATATATGCTATTACAGAATTAGCTAAGAGGTTAAAAAAATATAGTGAAAATCATTTATTTCCTAGAGACATCTATATTTGTGCTTTTAATGGTGAAGAAACGGGACTAAATGGAAGTAAGAGCTTTGTAGAATATATAAAGCAGAAATATGATAAAGTTGTTGCGATTAATTTAGATACGATTGGATTAAAAGGAGGTAAAGTTTTTGATATTGTTGGTAATCAGCACGTGAGTGGAATGCTTATTGAATCAATAGCTAAATATTTAAACGATCGAGACATTAGGTGTAATATATTATATACAAATAATTTAGTGAGCGACCATATTGCTTTTTCTGATGCACATATACCTGCATTAACAATAGGTGAACAAGATATATCATATATTCATACAGAAAAGGATACGATAGACATTATTGATATACAGAGAATTAACAGATTAGTGAATGAGCTATTTGAATACATAATAACAGAGTAAGATAAAATATTTGATAATGAAAACTTGTTCGAATGTAAAGAACATATTTCAAACGAAGCAGAAGAAGAATTTGATGAAAAATATCAAGCTTTTTATCAAGAACAAATAACAAATGTTCCTTTTGATAAATACAAGGTAGTAAAATATGATGGTAATGGTATATTTATTTATAATATAAACAAAATTTTCTATTCTGTTGATGAAGTGAATTCTATTTATGATAAATTACATATTGAAGAAAATTATAGTGGATATGAACTTTGTTTTATAAATATTACAGATTTATCATGTCCTGATGTAGATTATGAAGCGATTGAGTTAAATAAGTTATATGACCGTCAATTATCTATAGAAACTATTGAAAGATTAAAATTAATATATAAGAATAAAAATAAAGAAACGAAGGGATTTTATGTTGCTATTAGTACATTGCCAATTTCATTATCACAATTATCACAAGATAATCCTTTTGAAACTAAAACAATTTATGTCGGTAACAGAGCATATACTATCTTATATGATAAGAATACTAATATTGTATGGGAAATAAATTTTAAAGTAAATGATGAATTACATATATCTTTATTAAGAGGAGAGATTATTGAGAGAGAAAATCCAGTAATAAAATCTGATATGAAAGTTGACAATATAGAAGATATTAAGAGATTTATTAAATTTGTTGATGTTTCTAAATTAACTAATTATAAATTTCAACAAAATCTACCTTAATTCATTTAAATCGAAGATTTTATTCCAGTAATGAATGATTTTTATTATATGTAAATCAAGTAGCAGAAATTGTAATTTCTGCTACTTAATAGTTTCAATAGCTTTTTTAGCAAATTCAGTTGTTACTATTTTATCATAAGGAGCTCTTTTATCAAGTTCTCCAGCTAATTCCATGATATGCATTAGATGATCTAGACCTTCTTTTGTTAGTACAGGGTCAGGTTTCCAAGTATCTTGCTCTTTATATCTATTGATAACTGTAACTAGAAGTTCCTTATCTGCATCTGGGAAATGAGGTTGTATAGCTTCTGCAACTTCTTCAGAAGAATGATTTTGTACCCAAAGCATACCTTTATAGATTGCGTTTGTAAAGCCTTGAATTATGTCTGGATTTTTTTCAATATAGCTTTTTTTAGCACAGTATACTGTATATGGGATATAACCTCCTTCTTTACCTATTGAAGCAACTATATAACCTTTACCTTCTTTTTCCATCATTGAAGCGGTTGGTTCAAAGAGGGTTGTATAGTCTCCTTCTCCACTTGTAAATGCTCCTGCCATCATTGCAAATTGTATATCAGTACGTACATTTACATCTTTTCCAGGTTGAAGACCGTGTTTTTTGAGTACATATTCTAGAGTCATTTCAGGAACTCCACCTTTTCTTCCACCAAGTATAGTTTTCCCTTTTAGTTTTTCAAATGAAAAATTAGGATCCTTTTCTCTGCCTACTAGGAAAGAACCATCTTTTTGAGTTAATTGAGCAAAATTAATAGCATAGTCCTTTTTACCTTGATTATACACATAGATTGATGCTTCTGGTCCCATAAAACCTATATCAGCTTGATCACTTAGTAATGCAGCCATTGATTTATCTGCACCTTTACCATTAGTTAATTCTATTTTAATACCTTCTTCTTCAAAGAAACCTTTTGTTAACGCTACATATTGTGGAGCATAGAAAACAGAATGTGTAACTTCAACTAGTCTTACAGTTTTAAGTTCTTCTTTTTGACAACCTATTAATAAACTAGATATTATAAGTATGGATATTAAAAGTAGAGAAAAGCTTTTTGCTAATTTCATATTAATCCCCCTTAAGTTTTTGGTTTAAAATTATTATATTCAGTTGCAATTTCAACTGTTACACATGCAATTGAAAATATATTTAAATAAAATCTTAGATTATGCAGGAATTTTTAATGTAAAGTGCAAATAATTATATTAAGCAAAGTAAATGGGTAACATAGTTCTTGTACATATATTAATAATTATTTATAATCTATAGGGAATTATGTTCCTTATTAAATTGAGAATAATTTTGAATATAATTTCCGTAATGGATATGGGCAAAATCTTCCTTAATTTATTTGAATCGAAGATTTTGTTATAATATTGTATGTAGGCCTTTTGGTATTCATTGGAAATAACAGCATTATCATATTTTAACAGAAGAGGTGTATTATGAACATACCTAATATACTCACAACAATTAGGTTTTTATTTATACCAATTTTTATAGTTATTTTCTATTCATCAATAGAGAATAATATATTATATGCTACATATATTTTTATATTGGCTGGAATTACTGATGTTTTAGATGGATATATTGCTAGAAAATATAATATGGTAACTAAGTGGGGAGCTGCGCTTGATCCTTTAGCAGATAAGCTTATGCAGATTACTGTTTTAGTGTGCTTTACAGATAAAAAATATTTACCATTATGGGTTATTACAGTTATAGGTATAAAAGAAATTTTGATGATATTAGGAGGATTATTTTTATATTATTTCGTTGATAAAACTGTTATTCCAGCTAATAAATATGGTAAGATAGCAACAGTATCATTTTATATTGCGATTTTATCTATCGCTTTTAAAGTAAATAAATTAATAAGCTTTTTACTTGTTTCAGTAGCAGTTGTACTTACGATTGTAGCATTTATTAACTATTTGATTGGATTTAGAGAAATAAATCGTACAAATAAGGAAAAAAGCATTGACAAATAAGATAATTATTATATAATATATTAAAAATTAGGTGCTAGGTACTGGTTAAAATATAAGATAAAAGCGTTGAAGGAGAGGAGTAGGTAAACAACCTTCAAGAGAGCGAAACCCATTGGCTGGAAGGTTTTGCAAGGCAATGTTTACTGAAGGTAGCTCTGGAGCTTCTAGGCTGAACTTAAGTAGGCCTGGACGGTTTTACCGTTATTTAAATGAGAGCCAGATATACCTTTAATATCTGGAAATAAGGTGGTACCGCGAAAATACCCTTCGTCCTTATGTTTGGATGAAGGGTTTTTTATTGGGAATTGAAAGGATTTTGCACTTAAAGGAAGTGATTATATGTTTAAATTAGGAGGAGCTTTATTTATAATAAGTGGATTAATTGTATTTGGTTCTGATTTATATTTTAAAAAGGGTAAAATAAAAACTCTGAAAGGCTTATTAAAAATAAAAATATTTGGACTATTTTTATCAATTTTAGGAGCATTATTAATGTTTTATGGTAAATAGATAAATATCAATAACAAAAGTTTTATGAATAGTTAACACCTTTAGTCTTTAGCTTTTTACTTTCTGGTTTGACGAATAGCGAATGGCGAAAGACCAATGACGATAATTATGAGGAGGGAAAAGTATGGAAAGAAATTTAGCGAAAAAGTATAATCCAAAGGATTTTGAAGAAAGAATTTATAACTATTGGAATGAAAATAATTATTTTAGAGCTGAAGTTAATGAAGAAAAAGAACCATTTACTATTATGATGCCACCACCTAATGTTACTGGTAGTCTACATATGGGGCATGCTTTAAACGGTACTTTACAGGATATTTTAATAAGATGGAAACGAATGGAAGGTTATGAAGCTTTGTGGCTACCAGGTACTGATCATGCAAGTATTTCAACAGAGGCTAAAGTTGTAGCTAAAATACGCTCTGAAGGTAAGACAAAAGAGCAAATAGGTAGAGAAAAGTTTTTAGAGGAAGCTTGGGATTGGACAGAAAAGTATGGTGGCAATATAAGAAAACAATTAAGAAAACTTGGAGTTTCTTGTGACTGGTCAAGAGAAAGATTTACTTTAGATGAGGGGTTAAGCAAAGCTGTTGAAGAAGTTTTCATAAGATTATACGAAAAAGGTTTAATTTATAGAGGGAATAGAATTATAAATTGGTGTCCAAGTTGTAAGACAGCTATTTCAGATGCTGAAGTAGAACATGAAGAAAAGCAAGGCAAGTTATGGCATATTAAATATCCTGTTAAAGATAGCGATGAGTATATTGTTATTGCTACTACTAGACCTGAAACTATGCTTGGCGACGTAGCAGTTGCTGTAAATCCAGAAGATGAAAGATATAAGCATTTAATTGGAAAGAAATTGATATTACCTCTAGTTAATAGAGAAATACCTGTTATAGCAGATGAATATGTAGAAATGGAATTTGGTACTGGAGCTGTTAAAATAACTCCAGCACATGACCCAAATGATTTTGAGGTGGGATTAAGACACAATTTAGAGCAAATAAAAGTGATGAATGATGATGCAAGCATTAATGAATTAGGTGGTAAATATCAAGGAATGGATAGATATGAAGCGAGAAAAGCAATAGTTAAGGATTTGGAAGATAGAGGTTATCTTGTAAAAATTGAAGACCATAATCATAATGTAGGTCATTGTGAAAGATGTAATACTGTTGTTGAGCCTATCATATCAAAACAGTGGTTTGTAAAAATGGAACCTTTAGCTAAGCCAGCATTAAAAGCATATAGAGAAGGAAGATTTAGATTTATACCAGAAAGATTTGGTAAGATATATGTTCATTGGTTAGAAAATATTAGAGATTGGTGTATTTCAAGACAGCTTTGGTGGGGACATAGATTACCTGTATATTACTGCCAAGACTGCGGGGAAGTTATAGTTTCAAGACAAGAACCTGAAAGCTGTCCTAAATGTGAAAGTACAAATATTAAGCAAGACCCTGATACTTTAGATACATGGTTCTCATCTGCTTTATGGCCATTTTCAACTTTAGGATGGCCTGAAGATACGCCAGAACTTAAATATTTCTATCCAACAGATGTGTTGGTAACAGGTTATGATATTATTTTCTTCTGGGTAGTTAGAATGGTATTTTCAGGATTAGAACATATGGGAGATATTCCGTTTAAAAATGTTTTAATTAACGGTTTGGTTAGAGATTCATTAGGAAGAAAGATGAGTAAATCATTAGGTAATGGTATTGATCCACTTGAAATAATAGATAAGTATGGTGCTGATGCTTTAAGATTTACATTAATTACTGGAAACACACCAGGAAACGATATGAGATTCCATATGGAAAGAGTTGAAGCTAGTAGAAACTTTGCAAATAAGTTATGGAATGCGTCAAGATTTGTTTTAATGAATCTAGGTGAAGAGTTAATCGAGTATGATTTAGCATTTAATTCACTAAAAGAAGAAGATAAATGGATAATATCTAGAGTTAATAAGGTAGCAAAGGAAGTTACAGAGAACTTAACGAAATTTGAATTGGGTATTGCAGCTCAAAAGATATATGATTTTATTTGGAGTGAATATTGCGATTGGTATATTGAAATGGTAAAACCTCGTTTATATGGTGATGATGAAGCAAGCAAGAATACTGCAAGATATGTGCTATTATACGTATTAAAAGACCTTCTAAAATTATTGCATCCATTTATGCCATTTATTACAGAGGAAATTTGGCAACACTTACCAAATACAGAAAGCAGTTTAATAATAGCAAAATGGCCTGTATATAAAGAAGAATATAATTTTGAAAAATCTGAGAGAAGAATTGGTTTTATAATGGAGGCTGTAAAGAATATCAGAAATATAAGGGCAGAAATGAATGTAGCTCCTTCTAAAAAGGCTAAAGTGATATTTGTAACTAACAACAATGATATTAAGAATATGCTAAGCGAAGGAGAGATTTATTTTACTACTCTTGCAGGAGCTTCAAGTATAGAAATTAGAGATAATAAAGATGGTATAGGTGAAGATGCGATGTCAGCTGTAGTAGAAGATTGTGAAATATATTTACCTTTAGAAGAACTAGTTGATATTGCAAAAGAAATAGAAAGATTAGAAAAAGAAAAAGAGAGATTAGAAGGGGAATTAAAAAGAGTAAGAAACAAGTTATCTAATGAAGGATTTATAAGCAAGGCACCTAAGCATATAGTTGATAAAGAAAGAGAAAAAGAAGCTAAGTATCAAAATATGATGGAAAAAGTGCTTGAAAGATTGGAAAGTTTAAAGAGAAAATAGAGAAAAGCTAAGACTCCTTAATGGGGTCTTAGCTTGTTGATAAATTAAATTATTCATGAAAATAACGCTCATGCGAAAGAATTTAGAAAAAACTAAAGGCTCAAATTTTTAGAAAATCCTAACGCACCTAATCAAGACGTCCTGTCTTGTAGGATGCTGGCTTAGCGTCCTGCTAAGCTTACGGATTTTCTTCAAAATTTTCACCTAGTTTTTTAAACTAAATTCTTTCAAGCATTCGCTTTTATTTTCATAGATATAAAAAAAGTTTGTTTACAGCCTGAGACTCCTGTTAAGAGTCTTAGCTTATAAATAATTTGGGGAGTGAGATGATGAACTATAAAGAGGCGTTAGAATATATTCATGGCACAAGAAAATTTGGAAGTAAATTAGGACTTGAAAATATAAGGATTTTACTAGATTTATTGGGCAATCCCCATAAAGGTTTAAAAATAATACATGTAGCAGGGACTAATGGTAAAGGTTCAACTTCATCTTATATTTCGACTATATTGACTGAGGCTGGTTATAAAGTAGGATTATTCACTTCGCCATATTTAGAGAGGTTTACAGAAAGAATTAGAATAAATGGTATAGAAATTGAAGATGAAAGGTTAGCTCAAGTTACTACAAAAGTTAAAGAGAAAGTTGAAGAAATGGTAAAAAAAGGTTATAATCATCCTACTGAATTTGAAATAGTAACTGCGATAGCTTTTGTTTATTATAAAGAAGAAAAAGTTGATTTTGTAGTACTTGAAGTTGGGTTGGGTGGAAGATATGATTCTACCAATATTATTGAAAATCCATTGGTTTCGGTTTTAACTCCAATTTCATTAGATCATAAGGATATACTTGGAGATACTATAGAAAAAATTGCCTGGGAAAAGGCAGGAATAATAAAAGAAAATGGACTTGTTATAAGCCATCCTCAAGTAGATGAAGCACAAAAAGTTATTGAGGATGTTGTTAAGGATAAGAATAGTAAGCTTATAATAGCACCTGTTGAAGATATAGAAGTAATTGAATGTACGGAACTAGGCAGTAAATTTAATTTTAAATTTAACGAAAAGACTCTTAAAAATCTTAAGATTAATCTTATAGGAGAGCATCAAATAAATAATGCTTGTGTTGCTTTAACAGTTATATTTATTTTATTAGAAAATAAATATGTAGATATTAATGAAGATAGTATTAGAAGAGGTTTATTAAAAACTAAGTGGAAAGGTAGATTAGAAATATTAAGACGTAATCCGACATTTGTCATAGATGGTGCACATAATTTAGCAGGAGCAAATTCTTTAAAAAAGTCTATCAAGGAACTTTTTAAATATAATAAATTAATTCTAGGCATTGGAATACTTGGCGATAAAGAAGTTAATAGTATATTGAATGAATTAGTTCCTCTAGCAGATGAAATTATTATTACAGAGGCAAATAATCCAAGAAAACTTGCGGCAGAAAAATTAGCAAATATTATTGAGAATTTTAATAAGAAATATTTAATTGAAAAAGATATAAAGAAAGCTGTAAATAAAGCTTTGGATAAGGCAGAAGAAGATGATCTTATATTATTTTCAGGCTCTTTATATTTAATAGGTGATGTCAGAAAAATTATTATGAATGATTAGTTATTATTTTTCTCCCATTGAATAAAATATATATATATTCAAGTGGGAGGTTGGTTATGTCTGAAACAGGGTACAAACCATATAAAAATTTAGAAGATTATGTTTTACTAGAAGAGGCTTATTCGAAAATGGAAAAACTAAGGCTTTTATCATCATTAGATGATGAAGAAAAATACTGGGAAGAAGCTAATGAGTTTAATGAACTGATTATTGAGATAAAAAGAAGAAATATAACAATTGATAAAGAAGTATGGATTAAAAAAATAATAATTGATATATAATTATAATTTAATTAATCACCTCTATTCACCCTTATTATTAAATGTGCATAAACTGATATAAGGGCGAGCAAGACAGAGGTGATTATTTTTATGAAGAGGAAAAAACTCGTTGTAGCTAATACTGAGAATGATACGTTGACCTTGGTAGATTTAGAAAATAAATATGAAGTAGAAAATATATTTCTCAATAATAATAATATTGGTAGATGTAAAAAACGAGTTAATATTTCAAGTATAAACAGACCATGTATAGGACCTCATCATATTATTAGAGGTAGTAATGACTCAATAATATATACAGCTAATTCATATGATAATAGTGTTTTTAAGATAGATATAAACAAGAAAGCAGTTATAGATGCTGTTTATGTAGGAAGCTGTCCAAAACATTTAGAGTTGTTAGATGGATGTATTTTTGTTACAAATACAGATTCAAATTCAGTTTCAGTAATAGATGAGAAGGAATTTATATTATTAGAGAATATACCTGTAGGCGAGAAACCTCATGATATTAAAATAAATAGCAGCAAAAATCGAATTTATGTAGCTAATAGCAGCGGTTATAGTTTGAGTGTAATCTACTTAGATAGTAATAAAATAGATAAAATTAGACTTAGGTTTAATCCTTTTCATATTGGAATAAATAAGAATAGAATATATATATTATGTACCCAGTCAAATGGAATGCAACAAAGTATAATACAAGTATTAGATATAAAAGATAATATATTACTTACAGAATTAGAAGTAGAAGGGGTAATTTTAGATATGGTTGTTATAGAGAATACAGACATATTATATACAACTAATGCTCTTGACGGTTTTCTCTATAAAATTAATATTGAGAAGAAAAATATACTTGAAAAGTATTATTTAGGAGGAATGCCTAATTGCATACTCTACAATGGTGATAATTTATTATTTATTTCAGATGCTTTAAAAAATTGTGTTATTGTATTTGACTATAAAAAAGGTAAAATAATAAAAAATATATCAGTGGGTTTGGAGCCTAATGGATTAATCTTAATATGATATAAAGAGAATAGACAGGAAAAAACCTGCCTATTTGTTTTTTATAATCCATAGGGAATTATATTCCTTATTAAATTGCGTATAAATTTGAATATAATTTCCGTTTATGGATTTCAAGAAAATTTTCCTTATAATATTTATTTAAATCGAAGATTTTGTTACTATTAATAAATCTAATATTTTTTTATAGATTTCTTGAGGATTTTCTTTCCAATTATTACAAATGAGTTTTGCTTGTTTATTTGAAACTACATTCAGAGACATATTGAATAGAGTAATGTCTTTTTCTATGACTTTTAGATTAACAATATACTCTGAATCATTCTTTTTATAGTAATTACCAATAATTTGAGTTTTCTTAATCATTTCTTCTTTCTTTTTTTTGTAATTATTATCAATTTCAAGCTTTATTTTTTCTGGTATTCTATCTATGAAGTAATTAAGAGTATTTTTACCTTGCTCTGTGATATGGTAGTATTCACTGCCATCTTTTGTAGTTATTTCAATAAATTTTGAGGATACTAGCTCACTTAAAAATTGTTGTACCATAAAGTAATTGACCATATAATTGTTTTCGAGAACAAACTGTGTAATTTCAGAATTAGTCATTGGGAATTCTACAATATCTAATATGTATAGAAGCAAGAGTTTGTGTTGTGCTAATTCTTTAGTATTTTCGACAAACATAATGCCACCTCTTTTTTTCTAGATATGTGATTATAAATTTGATTATATTGATTTCACACATCTTAAAATAAATCATATTAAAATTATAACATATAAAAAGGAGAAGTGGCAAAGATGCCACTTCTCCTTTTTATGATTTATCTTCCAGACATTTGTCTTTCAGCTTGCTCAATTAGCCTTTTAACCATATATCCACCAACATAACCATTTTGTCTAGAAGTTAAGTTTCCTTTATCTATACTATTATAATTAGATAAACCTAATTCATTAGCTATCTCTATTTTCATTTGCTCAAGGGCTTGCTTAGCTTCTGGAACAACAACTCTATTTCCTCTAGCCAATTTTTTTCCCTCCCAAATAGATTTATTACCAACATCATATTTGATGTTGTATTATTAATATAACCTTTTTTTTATTTTTATATCCATGAAAATATTAAAAATTGGTATATTTTATACTATTTATTCATATAATTAATATTTTAGGAAAAAATTGATTTAATACTTGATAGTCAATAGTCAATAGACTAATAAGTAATGATTATTTACTAATGAATAATAATTATTGACTAATAGCTGTGTTATAATAAATTTAGCATTGTAAAAGAAAGGAGAATCATATGAATTTAACTTTTAGAGAAAAGATAATAGAAAAAGCGATTAGTATGGGTGCTTCTAAAGTTGGATTTGCTAAATTAGAAAACTTCTTACCTGATAATTTTTCTCACTTAAAATCAGGTATTTCTATTGTTGTTAGATTATCTGATCAGATAATGAATGATGTAGTAGATAAACCAACTCATACTTATTTCCATCATTATAGAACAGTAAATTTTTTAATAGACCAAATTACTTTAGCTATAACAAATATGATTCAAAATGAAGGATATCTTGCTATGGCAATACCAGCTTCTCAAACTGTTAAAACAGAAACAGATGCATATACAGGAATTTTTCAACATAAAACTGTTGCAACTTTGGCAGGTTTAGGATGGATAGGTAAAAATGCTTGTTTAGTTACAGAAGAGTTTGGATCAAGAATAAGATTAGGAACTGTGTTAACAAATATGATTTTTCCATATGATGAGCCGATAAAAAACTCAAAATGTGGGGATTGCAATATTTGTGTAACAAAGTGTCCTGCTTTGGCTTTGAAAGGGAATAATTGGCACCAAGGTGTTGATAGAGAGACTTTAGTTGATGCGTTTGCATGTAGTACTTATATGAGTGAACAATATAAAGATATAGGTAGAGGTTCAGTATGTGGTTTATGTATTTCAAGTTGTCCAAGAGGAACAAAAGTTATTAGACCATGATTTAGCGGCCTTTAATAGGCCGCATTTTTAAGTTAGTTTTCTTTTTATAGGAGTTTTTACGTCTTTTCTAGTACCATGCTTATGTTTGCTTTCAAGCTGAGCTTTTTGGGATTCTGCCTCTCTATAAAAATGTCTTTCATCATTTGTTATTGTTATAGCAGAGTATTCTGTCTGTTTTCCTTTAATATTAGTAAAGGTACTTTTTCTTATAGACAATAAACACATCTCCTTTTTATGATCTTTAAAAGATTTTGTAATTAATAGGAAAATTTCAACTATGAGCTAATCGGATTATAGTTTCAATTTAATAGGATGTGTTATAATTAAATAAAATCTATATTTATATTTTAACCCTATGAAAAAACATAATACTTCAAATTTTTTCCGACAAATAATATTTATTTTAAAAGAACAAAATTTTCGATTCAAATAAATTAAGGAAGATTTTGCCTATATCCATTACGGAAATTATATTCAAAATTATCCACAGTTTAATAAGGAATATAATTTCCTATGGATTATTAAATAAGGTTTTAATACGTTGCAAAGAGGTATATAGAGATATTAGGGGGGATATTTTGAAAAAAGTAATAAATATAACAGTAGTAGTAGTAATTGTACTTTTACTTTTGACTGGATGCAATAAAATAGAAGAGGTAAACAGTAAGATTTCAGTTGTTGATGAAGTTTATAATAAAGTGGAAGAAACCAATAATATTATTAATAAAAAAGATAGTAAAGAAGATAGTAATCTAAAGAATCCTTTTGAAAAAATAGATTTATCGAAAAGACCAAATGAAGTAGGTCAAATAATGATATTAATGTATCATAACATTGGAAACAAGGAAAGTGAATGGGTTAGGACAGTCGAAAATTTCAAAAGAGATTTAAGTGTATTATATGAAAAAGGATATAGACCTATAAGCCTCAAAGATTTTGTGAACAATAATATAAATGTTGAGGCTGGATATACACCTATAGTTATTACTTTTGATGATGGTAATAAAAATAATTTTAATATAATTGTAAAGGATGGTAAGAAAATAATTGATCCTAATTGTGCAGTAGGTATTTTGGAAGAGTTTCATAACCAGCATCCTGATTTTCCTTTAGAGGCAACATTTTTTACATTTGGAAAAAATCCTTTTAGACAAAAAGAACTTGTAGAGTATAAGCTTAAGTACTTGATTGAAAAGGGATTAGATATAGGTAATCATACAATTGGACATAATAATTTTACTAATTTAGATTCTAGTAGTATACAAAGGGTAATAGGTCAAAATGTTGAGTTTTTAAGTAGTATTTTAAAAAATTATGAAGTAAATATGTTAGCCCTTCCATATGGAAGTAGACCTAAAAACAAAGAAAATGAAGTTTATTTAAAAAAAGGTGAGTATAATGGAATTAATTATAATAATATAGCTATATTAAATGTAGGTTGGAAGCCTTCTTATTCCCCAATAGACAAGAGATTTAATCCTTATTCAATACCAAGAGTTAGGGCAAGTGAGACTAATGTTGATAATGTAGGTCTCTATAACTGGTTAGAATACTTTGATAAATTTCCTCAAAAAAGGTTTATTAGTGATGGCAATCCAGATGTTGTAACTGTACCTAAAAAGTTTGAGGATATTGTAGATAAAGATAAATTAAATGGTAAGTTGCTTTATATTTATGAAGAGAAGGAGTAGAATTTATATCTTTTAAGATTATTGATAAATTAAATTATTTATGAAAATAACGCTCATGCGAAAGAATTTAGAAAAAACTTAAGGCTCAAATTTTTAGAAAATCCTAACGCACCTAATCAAGACGTCCTGCCTTGTAGGATGTTGACTTAGCGTCCTGCTAAGCCTACGGATTTTCTCAAAAATTTTCACCTAGTTTTTTTAACTAAATTCTTTCAAGCATTTTGCTTTTATAATCCATAAGGAAATTATAATAAAATCTTATATTTTTATAAAAATAAATGTTGATTTCATTGAAACTTTGTATGGCATGCTTGCATACCAGAGTCGTTATAAACCTTATTAAATTGTGGGTAATTTAAAATGTAATTTCCGTAATGGATTTCAACAAAATCTTCCTTGATTTATTTAAATCGAAGATTTTGTTCTTTTTATAGACATTTAAAAATAAGTTTTTCTATAGTTTGAAAGGAGTAAAATTTACTCCTTTATTAATTTTTTTGATATATTTACAAGGGTTGATGAAAAAGGTAAGAGTAGTAATGTAGTTAATACATTAAAAAGTGTATGAGCATTTGCAATTTGTCTGGATGGATTATTTGGTGAAATTAGACTTACAAAATTATAAAGATAATTTATAAAATAGTAGAAGATAATAACTCCGCTTATGTTGAATATTATATGGACAAAAGCAGCTTGTTTGCCAGTGCGATTAGTTGCTAAGCTTCCTATTAGAGTATCTATACAGGTACCTATATTTTGGCCTAGTATAATAGGAATAGAAGTTCTGACTGAGATAATATGAGATGATGCCATAATTTGAAGGATAGCAATTCCAGTACTGCTACTGTGAATAATTGCTGTTATAAGGAATCCTGAGAATATACCTAAAACATCATTTGCACCAATATTTTCTATTAATAAAGAAAGTTTTTTTGTACTGTTTGTTGAAGCTATGCTGTTTGAAATAATATCTATACCTAGAAATATTAAAGAAATACCTATTAATAGTTTAGGTATTATTTTAGTTGGTTCTCTTTTGAAAAATGGTGTAATAATAATTCCAGCTAATAAAAGATATACTGCGTAATTTTTAATTTCTATTGCAATAATTTGTGCTGTTATAGTTGTACCAATATTTGCTCCCATAATAATAGGTACAGCATTATAAATGCTTATAAGATTACTGTGTACAAGACTAATGACTAATAAAGTTGTAGCACTACTGCTTTGAAGTAACCCAGTTACTATTACTCCTAGCAATACCCCAATTATTTTGTTATTTGTCAATTTGTATAGCTTAATCTTGAGCTTTTCTGAAACTATTTTTTCAAATGAAGTAGAAATTATTTTTATACCTAAAAGAAATAATAAGAGACCTCCAGAAATACTTAATAAAATCATCACATAATGCATTTCTTTAAATAACTTCATTTATTCCCTCCAATTAGATTACTAAAACGTTACTACAGTTAATATATATGTAGTATTAGATGGGTAAAGTATAAATTTTATTATTAAGATTTAGGGAGGGAATAGTTTGAAAATATTTTTGCTAGATAAAAATAAAGTAATAAAAATAATTCTTGTTATATTTTTAGTTACAAGTTCATTGGTTTATACAACTATTAATCAAGATGAAATTATTAGTGTATTTTCGGTAAAAAGAGAGCTACCTATTTATTCTGTTGATACTGATGAAATGAAAATAGCAATAAGTTTTGACGCTGCATGGGGCGATCAGTACACAAAGCAAATTCTGGATATTTTAGATAAGTATAATGTAAAAACGACATTTTTTCTTGTTGGATTTTGGGTTGACAGATATCCTGATATGGTTAAGGAAATAGCTAGAAGAGGACATGAGATAGGCAACCATTCTACCAATCATCCTCATATGACTAAACTGAGTCAAACTCAGATTATTGATGAATTAAAGAAAACAGAGGATAAAATAAAGAAAATTACAGGTCAAAGAACTATTCTTTTTAGACCACCATTTGGCGATTATAATGATAGACTTATCAGAACTTGTAGAGATAATGGGTATTATGTAATTCAATGGGATGTTGATTCTTTGGATTGGAAAGAGTTGGGAGTTGAACCAGTAGTAGATCGTGTTTTGAGAAATGTAAAGAAAGGTTCTATAGTATTGTTTCATAATAATGCTAAGTATGTTACTAAGTACCTACCGATCATATTAGAAAAACTTCAAGCTAGAGGATACAAAATAGTGCCGATTTCAGAATTAATCTATAAAGAGGATTATTATATAGATAATACTGGAAGACAAATGAAAAGAAAAAATTAATTTATGGTGGCATTACTGCCACCATATTGTTATTTTTGTAAAAATTTTTTTATGAGCATTATTTTTAAAACGTATTTTTATGATCTTCCTAAGTTAGAAAAGCGTTTTTCGAAATTCTCTTTAATTTTTTTTACTACATTTTTACCTGCTTTAGTGGTATCAATTCCCATTTCTTTTGCAATTTCTTCTTTGAAATTTTCGAAAGCTTTTCTTGCATTTTCAGAGATTTTATTGTTTTTCATATACATCACCTCAATATTATTTTATCCAAAGATTTTGTTCATTATTAATACAAATACTGGAATATAGAAGCTGCTATACATAAAAAGACTAACTAAAGCAAAATATAGAATATATATTTAACTTTTTTAAAGGAGAGTAACTTATGACAACTGATAAGATAAATATAAAAGATATAATAAGTGATTTGAAAGAAACTAAGGAAGGTAACTATAATTTCATTTATGAAAATGTGTTACTAATAGGAGTTACAGGAATGCAAAGTAAGACAACTATTAGTCTAATTGAACATATTTTAAAACACGCAGGGCTAAAAACAGGGGTAATTAGTTCAAATTGTATAAAGTTTTACGGTGAATCGATACATACTACTTTTAATGACCTAAAGGTTGAAATGCTTCAATATGTTTTGAACAAAATGATAAAAAAAGGAATTCAGACAGTTATTATGGAAGTTTCTTCTCATACATTAGATTCTAATAAAATGCATGATTTGAAATTTGATATTGCAGTACATACAAGTATTGAAAATGAGTATTCAGGTTGTTATAGAAATAGTGGAGATTTTTTGAAAATACAGAAAGAACTATTTCATGAACTTGATAAAGATAAAATAGCTATAATTAATATTGATGATAATAATGCATTGAAATTAATAGAAGGTAATAGTAAAGCTTTGATTGTTACATATGGTTTGAATAATAAAGCGAGTTTAACAGCTTCTAGCATTTCGATAAAGGATCATATTAATCTTGTCGTTTGTCTGCAAAGAAGTCTCACTACAATTCAAGGAGTAGATATAGATACATTAGAATTTCCTATTACTTTAAAACTTTTAGGAGAACATAATATTTATAGTGTTTTAGCATCAATAGCAGTAGCTTTATGTTTGAATATAAATGTTGAAATTATAAAAAAATCACTTATTTGGTTTAATGGTATAGAGTAAGATTAGTTATTGGTCGATAGTTGTTAGTATATTGGTTATAGAATCTCAACTAATTTTAAATTTTACATTTTAATATAGTACCCATACATAAACAAAAGTCTGATATACTATTTGAAAGAATAGTATATATTTTTTTTGGGGATTTTGAAGGATTTTTTTATTATTTGTCAAATATAATATAATGGATTTTAATCTTATAATTTTAGTTTTAGTTGTATCAAATTTTAATTACTTAAGAAAAAATATCGCACTAGTAAAAACAAAAATATTCATATTATTAATTCATAGTGAATATTATAGTTGTAGATTAGTCCAAAAAAACGTAAGATATAAAGGGGAGTGGGAAGCAAATGGTTGATAAGGTTATTCAAACTAATTCTGTAACAATAGTTGGAAAAATAGTTACTGAACTTGAATTTAGTCATCAAATGTATGGGGAAGGGTTTTATACATTCTATATTGAAGTTCCTAGATTAAGTGAAAATTCAGATGTATTGCCAGTTACTATTTCTGAAAGACTTTTTGTTGGCATAGACTTGAAGCCAGGTGTAGAACTTGTTATTGAAGGACAGTTAAGGTCTTATAATAGGTATTCAGAGGGAAGCAATAGACTTTTATTAACAGTTTTTGCAAGAGATATTTATTTACCTCATGATGAAGAAGAACTTTCAGAACTTAGACGTAAACCAAATGAAATTTTCTTAGATGGTTATATTTGCAAGCAGCCTGTATATAGAACTACACCATTTGGTAGAGAAATTACAGATTTACTTGTTGCAGTAAATAGACCTTATAACAAATCGGATTACATACCTTGTATTGCTTGGGGGAGAAATGCAAGGTTTTCTGAAAAATTAAGGGTTGGCGATCATATTAGGTTATGGGGAAGAATTCAAAGTAGAGAATACCAAAAGAAACTTCCAGATGGTGAAGTGTTGAATAAAGTTGCGTATGAAGTTTCTATATCGAAGATGGAGTATTTAAAAGATGAAAATAATAGGGAAGGCAAATTAAAAGTTGAATCTGTTTAGAATTGAAACAAGACCATTAAGGTCTTGTTTTTTGATATAATTAAGTATATGAAGAAAAGGAGGGATATTATGTATTTTAATGTAATAATAATTGCTATTTTTTTTATAATTTTAATCAGTATTCAATATACTCTCAACAAAATATTGTTAGAATTAAGGGGAATAAAAGAAATACTTACTAAATTTAATTTTAAAAGATAGTAGTCCGGTAGTGAGGGATAAAATATGAAAAAATTAATTAAAATACTAGAGAAAACGCTGGATTTTTATAATGGAAAGATGGATGAAGATTTGTTAGAGGATATGATTTTAAATTCATTAATATTACTTATTCTAGAAGAATTAAATGCTGAAAAATTCTTTTTAAAAGAGTCAGAAATTAAAAATATAAAAAATTGTGATATATATAAAATATTTAAAAGAGATATAACAAAGGAAATTATTAAAAGTGATTATGTGCTACCGATAGCTTATGAGTATATTATAAGTAGAAAAGAGAAAAAAGAGAAGTATGGTATTTATTATACTCCTGAATGGCTTGTTAATTATATGGTTGATAGGGCTATTACACAATATATAAAGCAAAGAGATAATGTAGATAACTTAAAAATTCTTGAGCCAGCATGTGGAAGTGGAATGTTTCTTTTATATATTTTTGATGTATTTTATAAGTGGTATAAGAAAAAATCTAATCTGTCGAGTTTAGAGATTATTAAAAGAATTATAGAAAATATTTTATATGGGATTGATATTGATGAAAAAGGCATATACTTATGTAAAATTAGTTTGCAAATTAAAATTTATAAGTTAATAGGTAAGAAAATAGATTTAAAATTCAATTTATATAATATTGATTTTCTAAAAAGTAATTATATTGATAATTATAAATTTAGTTGTGTTATAGGTAATCCACCTTATTTAGAAAATAGAAGAATAAATAAATACTATAATAAAGATTATTTAAAAAACAACTTTTTAACAGCAGTTGGACGGTTTGATATATATTCACTTTTCATAGAGAAGGCTATAAAAATGCTTTGTGATGATGGGGATTTAGCTTTTATAACCCCAGGTAATATATTATCTAATAACAATTTTACACCTATAAGAGAAATAATACTTGATAAAACTGAGATTAAGGAAATTGTCAATCTTGGAAGTAATATTTTTAATAAAGTAGATATGAATATGGCCATCATTTTTATTAAGAAAAGTCAGAAAAATTTGAAAAGAAATAAAATTCTTTGCAAAAATCTAAAAGATAGTTTTGATATAAAAAAAGATATATTTAAAAATGATTATAAAATAATAAGTCAAGCGTATTATTATAATAATCTTAATTATGTTTTTGATATTGAATCATCTAAAGAAACATTTGAACTAAGACAAAGAATTTATAGCACAAATCTTTATAAGATAAACGATTTATGTGAAATTGTTGCTGGAATTGCTACAGGAAATATAAGAAATAAGCTATTGACTTATGACGGTAATAAAAAAGGTGCTAGAAAAGTTTTAACAGGAAAAGATATTAAGCCATATTATTATAACTGGTCTGGACTTTATGTAATAACAGATAAATCAATAATTAATAAAGAAATGGGAGAATATGCTACATTTATGAGAGAAGAATTTGTGTTTAATCCTAAAATACTCATTAGACAAACGGCGGACAGATTCATATGTACATACGATGAACAAAAATATTATATTTTAAATACATTATATTCATTGATAGTAAGGGAACAATACAGGAAAGAGGTGTTTATAAAGTTTATATTAGCTTTATTAAATTCAAAGTTATATAGTTTTCTCTATAGGTCACTAGTAATGGAAGAAGGTAAATTATTTCCACAGCTAAAAATATTCCATATTCAACAAAGTCCTTTTATATTGGTTCCATTGTCTAAACAAGAAGAGTATGTTTTATTAATAGATAAGATAATTTCATTAAAAAAACAGTTATTTGAAAATACGCATAATGAGTATGACAAATATATGAAACAGATAGAAATTGAATATCTAGTTTATAAATTAGATAGATTAGTATATAACTTATTTAAATTATCAAATTCTGAAATTGAAGAAATAGAAAGAAAAATGGAGAAATCTCCATTAGTTTACAGCAAAAATGATTCAATTGATATAAAGAATGCATTGAAAGAATTAAGCCAATGTAATGATATAATAAAAATATCAAAAAAATTCAAGATACATCCTTTAGTTTTACTTAGCAGAAATTTTCTTTAAGAAATCCTTTTTGTATTTAGTATGTCTAATATATTCTTCTTCAGTAATAATTCCATTAATTTTCATTTTATCGAACATATTAATAAAATTAGTACAAAGTTCTGCAAGCTGTTTTTCGATATCATTAAATTTACTCTGATAATTCATGATATAGCCCCCATAATCAATTCAATTTAATCTGTTATTCATTATATTCAATGATTTTATTGGTTATCACTTAAATAGAACAAAATCTTCGATTCAAGTAAATTAAGGAAGATTTTGTCTATATCCATTACGGAAATTATATTCAAAATTATCTACAGTTTAATAAGGAATATAATTTCCTATGGATTATAAAAAAATAATTATGTGAATAATTTTATAAAATAATTCACTTACAATATTCTATCTTATTCTACAAAAAGTATCAAAATCCTTCTTGAAAATAAATTTTTTTCGTAAATTCAACTGATAATTTTTAAATAAAATAAAAATTTTATATATATGAGTTTAAAATATTGACAAAATTCAACATATAAATTAGAATAAGTTTTATTAAAACAAAAAAAGGGGTTGAGTTTCTTGGAGAAGGAATGGAAAGTTCTAATTTCTGAAGAAGAGATTAAAGCTAAAATTAAAGAACTAGGAAAGAAAATTAGTGATGACTATAAAGACAAGAAACTTTTAGTAATATCTTTGTTAAAAGGAAGTTTTATATTTACTGCTGATCTAGTTAGATGTATTGAAGTTCCTACTCGTATTGAATTTATGACTACGTCTAGTTATGGACATGGGAAAGAAACTTCAGGTAAAGTAGATATACTTAGTGATTTGAATATAGATATAGAAGGATATGATGTATTAATAGTTGATGATATAATGGATTCAGGACTTACAATGAAAGTTATTAAAGAACATTTACAGTCAAAGAATCCTAATTCTGTGAAGTCATGTGTTTTATTAGATAAACCTGAAAGAAGAAAAGCAGATATTACACCAGATTATATTGGTTTTACAATACCTGATGTTTTTGTTGTTGGATATGGTTTGAATTATGGGGATTATTATAGAAATGTGCCTCATGTATTTACTTTTGATAGCTAAAGGACAGTCATTAGACTGCCCTTTTTTTATCCTCTTAAATCTTCAAGTATTTTTACTTTATCAATAGTTTTTTCATCTTTTTCCTTAATAACTCTTGCAGGTATACCTGCTACTACTGTATTAGGAGGAACATCTTTTGTTACAACTGAACCAGCTGCTACTACTGCTCCTTTTCCTATTTTAACTCCCTCTAAAATTACTGCATTAGCACCTATTAAGACATCATCCTCAATAATTACTGGTGTTTTACTAGGTGGTTCAAGTACACCAGCTATTACAGCTCCTGCACCTACATGTACATTTTTACCTATTATTCCTCTTGCTCCTACAACAGCATTCATATCAATCATAGAATTTTCGCCGATTTCAGCACCTATATTGATTACTGCTCCCATCATAATTACAGCATTTTTTCCTATGTATACTTTATCTCTGATTATGGCTCCTGGCTCAATCCTTGCTTGAATGGTTTTAGTATCTAAAAGAGGAATTGCAGAATTACGTCTATCTGATTCAATGTGGTAATCTTGAATATATTCTTTATATTTTTCTAAAATAGGTAATATTTCTTCGTAATCGCAGAATACAATTCTGAAATTATCATCTCCAAAGTTTTTTAAGTTATTAAAATCAATTTTATTCATATCACCTTTCAAGAAAGCTTTTATAGGTGTAACTTTTTTTGCTTCTTTAATGAATTTAGCTATTTCGTAAGGATTTGTTAAATCAAATTTTGAAGTTTTTTCATTTGCGTTACTCATTAGTTTCCAATCCTTTCTATATATATTTTTAAGTTATTACTAAGTCATCCATAGAATAAAGTCCTTTATCTTTATTTACTATAAACTTTGCTGCTTTAATGGCTCCTATAGCAAAAATATTTTTTGACATTGCTGTATGTTTTATTTCTATTATTTCATCTAAACCAGCAAAAATTACAGAATGTTCTCCTACGATAGTACCTCCTCTTATTGCGTGAATTCCAATTTCATTTTTACTTCTTTTTTCTTTTTTTGTATATCTACCGAATACATATTCTTTAGAATTATTTAATTCTTCATTAATTTTGTTAGCTATCATATAAGCTGTTCCACTTGGAGCATCTACTTTATTATTATGATGTTTTTCTATAATTTCTATGTCAAAAGATTCTGCCAACACTCTAGCTGCTTCTTTGACAAGTTTAATTAGAACGTTTATACCTAAAGACATATTGGCAGAATAGAATATAGGTATTTTTTTAGATGATTTTTCTATATCTTTATAATCTTTATTAGAAAAACCAGTTGTTGCAATAACGATTGGCAGATTTTTTTCCACGCAATAGTCTAACAGTCCAGGAAGGTAGTAAGGATTTGAAAAATCAATTACTACATTAGCTTCTCCTTTGAATTCAAAAATATCTTTATAAACCGGATATTTGTTTTTATATTTATTTGGAGTTCTATCAATACCAGCTACTATCTCTAAATCGGGGTCATTTTCAATTTGTTTTGTAAGAACTTGCCCCATCTTACCATTACATCCATTAATGATTACTTTCATAAAAATTACCTCCTTGGAGATAGACCGTAGTTTTCCATTTCTTTGATTAGTTTTTGTAGATTATCTTCAGACATAGTAGTAAGTGGCAATCTTAATTCACCTACATCCATTCCTAAAAGATTCATTGCAGTTTTGACTGGTATTGGATTTGTTTCTATAAATAATGCATCTATTAGTCCTTTCATTTTTAGTTGAAGTTTTCTTGCATTATCAATATCTCCATTAAGGTAATACATAACCATATCATGAGTATCTTTAGGTAAAATGTTAGCTACTACAGAAATTACTCCTTTTCCTCCAAGGGATAGTAAAGGCACTACCATATCATCATTTCCTGAATAAATATAGAAATCTTCAGGACATAATCTAGCGATTTCTGCAACTTGACTTATGTTGCCACTGGCTTCTTTTACAGCTTTAATATTTGGATGTTTTGCAAGCTTAGCTAATGTATTAGGCTTAATGTTTAAGCCAGTTCTTCCAGGAACATTATATACTATAATAGGAATATTCACTTCATTAGCAATAGTTAAATAATGCTCGATTAAACCTTTTTGTGTAGTTTTATTGTAGTATGGAGTAACAATTAAAAGTCCATCTGCTCCAACTTTTTCAGCGTAAATGCTAAGTTCAATTGCATGTTTAGTATTGTTGCTGCCTGTACCGGCTATAACAGGTATTCTTTTATTAACTTTTTCAACTGTAAATTTTATTGTTTGTTTTTGTTCTTCATCAGTCATAGTTGAAGCTTCTCCTGTAGTACCACATATAATTATTGCATCTGTATGGTTATCAATATGCCATTCTATTAATTCTCCAAGTTTGTCAAAATCAATCTGTCCGTTTTTATAAGGTGTAACTAAAGCAACACCAGAGCCTGTGAATAAAGTCATAATATACCCCCTTAAATATTAATTTAAATTTTTAATTCAAACCTTAAAGTTGATTGATAAGTAATTCTGCGATTTGTACTGTGTTTGTAGCTGCTCCTTTTCTAATATTGTCAGCAACTACCCACAAGTTAATACCGTTTTCAACACTAAAGTCTCTTCTTATTCTACCTACATATACTTCATCTGTTCCCTCAGCATTTATAGGCATAGGATAAACATTGTTTTTTACATCATCTTGTACAATTACCCCATTTGCACTTCTAAGTATTTCATAAATTTCATCTAACTTAAAAGAGTTTTCGAATTCTAAATTAACTGATACACTGTGCCCATATCTTACTGGTATTCTTACAGTAGTAGCTGTAATTTTTAAGTTGTAATCATTTAATATTTTTTTAGTTTCTTCTATCATTTTCATTTCTTCTTTAGTATAACCATTTTCTAAAAATACATCGATATGTGGTAAGCAGTTAAATGCAATAGGGTGAGGATATTTTTTAGGTTCTGAACCTTTAAGTCCCATATCCAAATCTTTAATTCCACCTAAGCCAGATCCTGAAACTGCTTGATAAGTAGAATATATAATTCTTTTTATTTTAAAAGCATCATGTAGTGGTTTTAGTGGTACTACACATTGTATAGTTGAACAATTTGGATTAGCAATAATTCCTTGATGCCAATTAATATCTTGAGGATTTACTTCAGGTACTATTAGAGGAACTTCTTTGTGCATTCTCCAAGCACTACTATTATCTACTACGATAACCCCTTTTTCTTTAGCTATAGGTGCAAATTTTTTACTAACTTCACTACCTGCAGAAAACAATGCTATATCTATATCGGCATTGAAAGAATCTTCTGTTAGTTCTTGTACAGTGTATTCTTTGACTCTAAATTTAAGTTTTGTACCTTTGGATTTAGATGAAGCAAATAAGTAAAGATCTTTTACTGGAAAATTCCTTTCTTCTAATATTTTAATAAAGGTTCTTCCAACCATGCCTGTCGCGCCTACTATGGCAATGTTAAACTTTTTCATAATAATCACCTCTAAAATAGATTTACTAAATAATAATGTAGAAAGCAAAAAGTGTTATTATTATTATAATATTATTTTATAACAGATTAAGTGCTTAATAAATAGAACTATTTGAATTGAATGAATAAAAAATATAAAATGGTTATAGAAATGTAGTATGTGGAGGGATAAGATGTCAAATAAATTGAATGCAATTGGTGAAGAAATGAAAGTGATAAGGAGGGAATTACACAAAATACCAGAGATTGGACTTAATGAGCATAAAACATCTAATTATATAATAGAAAAACTTAAGAAATATGGATTTAACATTGAAAGAGCTGCTAAAACTGGTATAGTAGCTTATAAAAAAGGGAGAACCTTAAAAAAAGCAATAGCATTTAGAGCAGATATGGATGGGCTCAGAGTTAATGAACAAACAGGTGTGAGTTATTCTTCAAATGAAAATGGAATGATGCATGCTTGTGGTCATGATGGTCATATGGCAATTTTGTTGGGGTTAGCAAGTTATTTATCGGATCTTGAGCTTGATAGAGATATAATACTTTTATTTCAACCAGCTGAAGAAGGACCAGGAGGAGCTGAAATAATTGTAAAAGAAGGTATTTTAGAAAAATACAATGTAGAATATATTTTTGGGCTTCATATATTACCTGATTTAGAGCAAGGCAAAATAGGAATAACGCCAGGACCAATGATGGCACAAACTGGAGAGTTTGATATTAAAATTACATCTAAGGGTGGGCATGGAGCAATGCCACATACAGCTATAGACAGTATATATGTTGCATCTCAATTGGTAAATAGCTATCAAAGTATAATTAGTAGGAATATTGAACCTATTGAAGGATGTGTGTTAACGATAGGTAAAATTGAAGGAGGAAAAGCGAGAAATATTATTGCTGATAATGTTAGATTAGAAGGTACAATAAGAGCATTTAATACAGAGGTATATAGAAAAATTAAAGAAAGAATGGTAGAAATTAATTTTGGATTAGAAAAAATGTTTAATGTTAATATTCATATGGAAATAAGGGATATGTATCCGCCAGTCGTAAATGATTATAAACTATTCGAGATTTTTAAGGATATGTTCAAAGACACTATTAAAATAATTAAACCTATGATGATTTCTGAGGATTTTTCATATTATCAAAGAGAAATATCAGGTCTTTTCTTTATGTTGGGTTCAAGAAATGAAGAAAAAGGATTCATACATCCTTTACACAGTTGTTATTTTAATTTTGATGAGGAGATTTTAAAAATAGGATTAGACATCTTTTTGAAAATCTGCAAATATTTTGGTGTTATAAGTGAGTATTAATATTAAGGGGGTCAATTAATTGAATAATGAATTGAATGTTGAATCAAAACTGACTATTTTAGGAACTAACATATTCTATTTGTTAGTAGGAATAATTTTACTTGCAATAGGTTCATTAGTACAGAGCTGGGATATTTATAAAGGATTAATAATTACAGAATATATTATTATTTTATTGCCTGTATTGATATATTTAAAAATTAAAGGACAATCGTTAAAGGAAGTACTTAGACTTAACAAACTTTCTTTAAAACAGATACTGTTAATACCTATAATAGTAATTTTATCATATCCGATTGGTGCATTTTTGAATTTGATTGCTATGATTTTTTTGAGTTTTTTTGGAGAAATTAAACCTCCACCTATACCAATTCCGAATAATGAAATAGAATTGCTGAAAGGTTTTTTTGTTGTAGCATTATCAGCTGGTATTTGTGAAGAAGTGATGTTTAGAGGATTAATAATGAAAGGATATGAAAATTTAGGAAAGTGGAAAGCTATTATTTTTTCCGCTGTTTTATTTGGATTTTTTCATTTTAATATCCAGAATTTATTAGGGCCGATTTTTTTAGGTTTATTATTTGGATATATAGTTTATAAAACAGATTCACTTTTTGCATCTATGTTGGCTCATTTTACAAATAATGCTTTCGCTTTATTTTTAGGTTTTATTGTAAATAAATTTAATACAGGTAATAATGCGCCAAACAATGTATCTTTGGATATGTCGTATACTAAAACTTTAATTTATGGGGCAATTTTTCTTGGAGCTATTTCATTAGTTACTGGAACTATAGTTGTTATGCTTCTTAAAAAAATGCCTGGTTCAGATGAATATATAAGTTTTTATAGGAAAGATAATAAGAAAAGTATGTTAACTTTTGTTGAGAGCATACCTTTAATTATAATTTTAATAATATTTATTGTAATTAATGTTTTGAATTTTAAGGTTTAAAGGTTTACTAAAAATGAATACAAAAAAATTTAAGGACCTACTTGGGGGGAGTAGGTCCTTATTTAATAAAAATTTATATAAAAGGGGGAGTGGGAAAGTAGTACTTTTTCCGACAACGACAAGTTTAACATTTTTATATATATAAATCAAGAGAAAATATTAAAGTTCTAATTTTCAAAAAATTCACCCAAATATATTTAGAATATTATTCAAAAATATCCACATAATAGACACTGAGGAGGGGTTACGATGAATAAAAAAACGAAAAAGAAGAAAAAAGTAGAAACTTTAGAGGATAAATTAAAATATGAAATAGCTAAAGAATTAGGTCTATTAGAGAAAATAAAGAAAGTTGGTTGGGCGGGGTTAACAGCGAAGGAAACAGGTAGGATAGGTGGAATGATTACAGTAAAAAAGAAATCTATGAAACGTAAGCTAGAAAAGCAGAAAGAATTGTAATACAATATACCTATGACTGAAAGGGGGATATGTATGCATAGCTATAAAGATTTCGCATATTTGTATGATAAGTTGATGGATGATGTTGATTATAAAAAATGGTTTGAGTATATATTGAGAATATTAAGAAAACTAGAAATTGCTCCTAAAAAGGTTCTTGAACTTGCTTGTGGAACAGGGAACTTTACTAGATATTTATGTGATAGTGGTTATGATGTTACTTGTTTTGACTTATCAGAAGATATGCTTTCTGTAGCATATGACAAGCTTAATATGTATAGAAATGTAACAATTTTAAAACAGGATATGCGTTCATTTAATTTCAATAAAAAGTTTAATATGGTTATTAGTGTTTGTGACGGTATTAATTATATTACTTCATATGAAGATTTAGTAAATGTTTTTAAAAGAGTTAATTTACATCTTGAAGAAAAAGGGGTTTTTATTTTTGATATAAGTTCTTATTATAAACTTCATGAAATAATAGGTAATAATACTTTTGTTGAAGAAAAAAATGATATTTTTTATGTATGGGAAAACTATTTTGATGAGCATAATAATATATGTGAATTATATCTTACTTTTTTTGTAAAGCGAGGTGATAAATATATTAGATTTGATGAGAGTCATATTCAAAAAGCATATTCGGTAGATGAAATAGTGAATGCATTAAGAGAAGCTGGTTTTAGAGATATTGATTATTATGGTAGCTTTACATTTGATAGACCTAATGATGAAAGTGAGAGAATACATTTTGTTGCTAGTAAATAATTTTGGAGAAATTTATCAAAATCAAACGATTTTATTTGACAATGCAATATCTTTGTGTTAAAATTAGTATGATGTTGAAATACATACAACATCTGTAATTCATTTTGTATTGGAGGAATGTTTTTAATGGAAAAAGGTACAGTTAAATGGTTCAATTCAACTAAGGGCTATGGATTCATCACAAGAGACAATGGTGGGGATGTATTCGTACATTACTCAGCTATCAACACTGATGGATTCAAAACTCTTGAAGAAGGACAAAAAGTTGAATTTGAGGTAGTACAAGGAGAAAAAGGACCTCAAGCTACTAATGTTACTAAACTATAAGGTTTCCTAACATTGTAGCAGTTAAGCCCCTGATTAGGGGCTTTTTATAATCCATAGAAAATTATAAACCTTAATTTAATTATTTAATTTAAATATAATTTTCGTAATGGATTTCAACAAAATCTTCTTTAATTTATTCAAATCCAAGATTTTGTTCATTGACATTTGTTAATTAGTAAAATTAATATATAAAATGAAATCTATACAATTAGATTTCTATTATTTAAAAAAGATTGATAGATTTAAAATAGAACTGGAAAGGGATGAAGTTCTATGAAAGATTATATTATAAGGGCTATTGATAAAGAAGGAAGTATAAGAGTTTTTATAGCGACAACTACAAATATTGTTGAAAATGCAAGACAAATACATAAAACTGCACCAACAGCAACAGCTGCTTTAGGTAGAGTTTTAACTGCTGCTTCAATAATGGGGGTTATGCTTAAAGGAGATAAAGATAAAGTATCACTTCATATAAAAGGGAATGGACCTATAAAATCTATTCTAGCAGTAGCAAATAGTAAAGGAGAAGTTAAAGGTTATATTAGTAATCCTGATGTGGATATGCCGTTAAGAGAGGATGGCAAACTTAATGTAGGTATGGCTGTTGGTAGAGAAGGAAAGATTATAGTGATCAAAGACTTAGGACTAAGAGAACCTTATATAGGTCAGTCTAGTCTTGTAACTGGTGAAATTGCAGAAGATCTAACACATTATTTTGCATATTCAGAACAGCAGCCTTCTGCAGTAGCATTAGGTGTTCTTGTTGACAGAGACTTAAGTGTAAAATCTTCTGGAGGATTTATTTTACAAGTATTGCCTGGTGCATCAGAGGAGGTTATTACAAAATTAGAATATAAATTAAATAATATTGAACCAATATCAAGATTAATAGATAGAGGTTATACACCAGAAGATATTTTAGATCATATTTTTGGCGAATTTGAAATGGAAATTTTAGAAAAAAAAGATATTAACCTTATTTGTGACTGTTCGAGAGAAAGATTAGAAGAAGCTCTTGTTAGTGTTGGAAAAGAAGAATTAGAAAAAATAATTAAAGAAGATGGTAAAGCAGAGTTAGTTTGTCATTTCTGCAATACAAAGTATCATTTTGACAAGCAAGATTTAGAGAGATTATTAAAGGAAGCAGGAAAAAGTAATATATAATTTAAACTAATTAAACATTAAAATTATAAAAAACTATTGACTTTAGAAAAGAAATATTGTATACTAACTCATGTCGCTAAGGAAATACCCACTAGCATAGTTTGTAACTTGGTATTCTCAGGATGCCCAGATAGCTCAGTCGGTAGAGCAGGG